>CANNLB010000398.1 GCA_947505565.1 Acidobacteriota bacterium
CCGTGAGCCCAAGAATATGGGCACACCTCGGAATTCCGAAGACTACAGTTCCCCGCCATGTGGGGGCGCTCACCCAGTAGCGACCGTCAAATACCCTCTCTCGGGCTCAGCTTCTAGCAACATCGAAGGTGGCGCCGGTGAACAGGAAAAGATGCTTGGTAAACCTAAGCTACCGTTTCTAGTGTCGGACGCGAATCGGCTCGACAACGAATTCTACTGCGGGTACGATGAACGATTTCTGTCTCGGAAGGTCAGCGTTTTCTGGCCCACACTGAATGATTCAGAACTCCTTGATCGGTTTGTCGAAAAAGATTCTGGACCAGAGGAGACGACGCGAATGCGGCACGCCATGGCAGCCGAGATACTATTTGCCGAATTTCACCAGTTTGAGAGCTTCTTTGCAATGCTAATGGCGCGCTTCCAGAAACTTCCTCATTGGATCTACCTGAACACCTACTCCACTGCCGATATAAAGACGAAAGCGCGTCACTTTGTGGAAAATCGGTTCAACGAGCTATCAGGAGGAACCGCACCGGATGGACATTCGTTCCTTCGCCAAGCGATCTACAATGGGCTCGAGAGCCATGATGCGAATCCCGAGTCATGGGTCCAAACCTTTGAAAACCTCCGATGGCGGATTTCGCCTCATCGCTATTTGGTGTGGGTAAGGCCGGATAGAGCGGAGCGGCAGCGTTCGACGGTTTGAGTTGCGGGGTCGGCTGGAATCGAGGGACCTCGGAGTGTGCGGTGTTCCTGTTGGGGTTTGAACAGGGAAGCGGCAGCATCGCCGTCCGCGGCGGCCCGTCATTTCCCCGGCCGACCTCGGGGCCAAGTACGCTTACTCGCCCCTCGCTGGCGAATTTTGACCGGCGATTCTACCCACGGCAAACAGCGAAGAACCTCCGGCCATCCCGAGAAGAAGAATTGCATTGTAGAAGGGAACCAGACAGCCCCATCCGGTCGGCCCGCCTTTTCAAATATCGTCTAAATGCCATCGATCATCGCGATGACGACGACGAGTCGGACTACTGTAATCAAAATCCCCATTGCTTGAGATTGTTGCGGTTGCTTCTGCAACTGGACCGTAAAAAACAAGAACTTTTGTCGGTCAGCGTCAAGGGGGCTATCTGGAAGAACCCGAGGGAAGGAGTATTTGGTCGGGGCGGCGGGATTCGAACTCGCGACCCCTTGCGCCCAAGGCAAGTGCGCTACCAGGCTGCGCTACGCCCCGACAGACATTCGTATTGTACCACTCTCTACTTCTTCGTCCTTTTGGCGTTTGCCGGGTCGAGCCGTAGATACGCCGCCGCCGCGCGATAGCGCACCTTCTCGCCCTTATAGTTGCACTCCCGGCCGCTCCAATCCTCACCCACAAATGCCCGGTCAAGCGGTGACGGACATCCCGTCGCCTTCTTCTTTGGATCCTCACACAGCAGAATCAATGATTTCGCGCGAGCCGAGAAACTCCCATCCGTCAACATCTGACTTACCGCCAACTGCGGGGGCGCCGATCCTCCAAAGGGTACGGGCCGCCGCGTCGCTGATCTCGGGGTCGGGATCCTGCAAGGCATCCTTGAGGATCGGGTAACGGGTTCGGTCGCCGAGGTCAACGAGACCGTCGAGCACGGCCTAGCGGACAAGCACGTCCTGATCCTTGGCGGGTACCCTCCTGTCGGGCCTACTCGGCGGATTGGGGCTAGGCAGGGCCGGAGGATAGCAACACAGGGAGAATTCTCATAACCCATTGTGGCCGATCTGCTAAACTCACGCCCATGCAGCGTCGTCAATTTTTAAGCCTTGCCGTCGGCTCGCTGGCCGCAGCCAGCGCCGCCTCCGCGGAGCGTCCGAACATCATCGTAATGATGGCCGATGATATGGGTTGGTCGGATCTTGGATGTTATGGGTCGGAGATCGCGACACCGACTCTTGATCGGCTCGCCGCCAATGGCCTGCGCTTCACCCAGTTCTACAACACCGCTCGCTGCTGCCCGACGCGGGCTTCGCTCCTTTCCGGTTTGTATCCGCATCAGGCCGGTATCGGCCACATGATGAATGATAACGGCCTGCCAGGTTATCGGGGGAACTTGAATAAGAGCTGCGTGACGATTGCGCAGGTGATGAAAGGCGCTGGCTATCAAACGGCGATGTGCGGCAAATGGCACGTGACCCCGAAGTCGATCGCCGATCAGCCCGGCGGCAAGGACAACTGGCCGATGCAGCGCGGCTTCGACAACTTTTTTGGGACCATTGACGGGGCCGGTAGCTTCTACAACCCCGGTACGCTCACGCGGGACAACGCCTACATTGAGCCGGAAGAGAAAGAGTTCTACTACACCGATGCCCTGGGCAAGAATGCAGCGGCCTACATCGACAAGTTCTCGGCGAAGGCGGATCCGTTCTTCCTCTACCTGGCGTTTACGGCTCCGCATTGGCCGCTGCACTGTCCGGAAGAGACGGTGGCCAAGTACAAAGACACGTACAAAGACGGATGGGATCAGCTGCGGCTGAAGCGGCATGCCAAGCAAAAAAAGCTGGGTTTGGTGAAGGCGAACTGGGAGTTGACGCCTCGGGATAAGTCCGTGGCGGCGTGGGCGGATGCTCCGGATAAGGAATGGGAAGCGCGGCGGATGGCGGTTTATGCCGGGATGATCGATCGGCTGGATCATGCGGTGGGCCAAGTGGTTCGAAAGCTCGAAGCGAAGAAAATGCTGGAGAATACGCTGATTCTCTTTCTGGCGGACAACGGAGGATGCGCGGAAGGGATGAGCTCGACGCCCGAGAACGCGAGTCCGAACACCTCCGGCAAGCCGAAGACGACGCGGGACGGTCGGACGGTTCGCTACGGCAATACGCCGGACATTCTGCCGGGTCCGGAAGACACGTATACGAGCTATGCGACGTCGTGGGCGAACGCGTCGAACACCCCGTTTCGCATGTATAAGCATTGGGTGCACGAAGGCGGCATTTCGAGCCCGCTGATTGCGCATTGGCCGGCTTCGATCAAGCGCCGGAATGCGATGTCGAGCGAGCCGAGCCATTTGATCGACATCATGGCGACGTGCGTTGACCTAGGCAAGGCGAAGTACCCGACCGAATGGAAGGGCGAGAAGATTACCCCGTTTGAGGGCAAAAGTTTAGGGCCGGTGTTGCTAACCGGGAAGCGGACGCCGCACGAGGCGATTTATTGGGAGCACGAAGGCAACCAGGCGATTCGCATGGGCCAATGGAAGCTCGTGAAGATGTATCGGGGTGAGTGGGAGCTTTACGATATCAACGTCGACCGGACGGAGTTGCATAACCTCGCCTCGGCGCAGCCGGACCGGGTGAAAGCGATGGCAGCGAAGTGGGATAGCTGGGCCAAACGAGCCATGGTGGCGCCATGGCAGAGTTGGGCCCAGCCGGAGAAGGCAGGGAAGAAAAAAGCCTAACCGCGTCGACCGCCGAATGTATGCCGTTTAGCGGTCCACTTGGCTTCGAGGTATTCTCCCATGTTGACGGTGCCGGAGATTTCGTTATCCGAGAGTTGGCCGGAGAACTCGAATTGGAGCGAGTCGCCGTGGCGTTCGGTGTAGCTGCTCGTGAGGCGGACGCGGTCTCCTTCGACCGAGCCGCGGAGATCGCGGGAAACGAAATCGCCCTGGTGGGTGCCTTCCACCTGACCGCTTGTCTGCTTCAAGTGGAGGACGTGGGTGGAGGAGCTGGCGAGATATTGGATCTTCACGTCCCAGCGGCCGGAGAGGTCGGCGGCGGGGGCGGGGGAGGTTTTGGGCGCCTCGGGCGGCGGGGATTGGAGAGTGGCGACGATGCGGTCGGCGACGATTTTTTCATCGCCGGCAGCCATCATGTAGGGCACGACCTGGACGCTGTTGGGGCTGGCTCCGGTAGGGAGGGCGATGCGGGGTTCGGTCGTGAATAGGTGCTTGGCGAGGGCGGTGCCGGTGATGCCGACTTTGGCGGGATCCCACTTGATGACGAGGGTGGGGGTGTTGTTGGAGAGGCCTTCGGGGAGGCGGACTTCGGTGGTAACGCCGACGACGGTGGCGACGCGCTTGGCGACGTGGTCGAGACGCCCCGTCCACTGGGCCCATTCGGCTTTGTGATCGCGTTTGAGCCACATTTCGACGGCCATCAGCATGCCGATGGCTTCTTCCTTACCGATTTTCATGGAGCGAGCGAAGCCATGATGGGGCGAGCTGTGGACCCAGGCGGCGCGGACGAGATCCTTCTTGCCGAGGAGGAGCCCGGCGGTTTGCGGCCCGCGCATGCACTTGCCGCCGCTGTAGGCGACGAGGGTGGCACCGGCTTGCAGGTGAACGTTGG
>CANNLB010000399.1 GCA_947505565.1 Acidobacteriota bacterium
CGAAGAGTAGGAAGGGGCTGCGCTGCCAGAGGAAGGCGGTGGGGGTGCGGAGGTCGGACTCCGAGAGAGCACGGTCTATCAGATTGAAGAAGGGGTTCAGGTGCCCTGCCGTATACCGGCGGGCGATGGCGTAAGCCCGTCCATAGGTGGCTTTGGTGGTGGAGGGGTCCGAACGAATAAGGGAATCGAAGGGACCGGGAGCGCGACGGAATCGGCGAGGGGGGGACGGTCAGTGTTGATCTGCCGGGCAAGTTGGAGGAGGGCGAGCTGTTGGTCGGGGCGAAGCGTGGGGATCTACTCGTCGCCGACACTGAGGCAAAAAAACACGCTGAGGGCCAGATTGCGGAAGATGATGTTGGCTGTTTCCCCGCGTTCGAGGTCGGCGATGAACGGCGAGTTGAGCGCAAGGCGGCAGCGAGCGAGGGAATCGTTGCCGGTGACGTCGACGAGATCGTGGGCGGTCAAAAGGGCGGAAGGGGTCGAGGAGCGTGCCGAACGGCAGGTGGCGGCCTTGGGCTCAGCGAAAAGACGCATGATTTCTGCGTTAGCAGCACTTATTCCATCGGCGGGAGGATGAGGCCAAAGGTAAGGAAGCCGCGCAGCTTTTCAACGAAGTCATCATCGGTGGAGACTTTGGCCCAGCGGATCGAGGCGCGCTCGGAGCCCTCGCTGAAAAATCCAACGCCGCCGGTGCGGAGTCTCGGATTTCGAAACGTGTCGACGACACGTCCGCCAACGATGGTGATGAACCGATCGCCAGTGGCCCGGACTTCGTAGTTGTAGAAGGCCTTGTCGTCGAGACTGATCGGTAAGGGGAGCCGGACGCGTCGGGTTTCTTTGCCGCCGATCATGGAAAAACGGACCAGCTCCGTGGCGCTCGAACTGCTGTGCCTCGAGAGCATCACTTTTGTAGCGTAGTAGTTGCGGTGATCGTCGGCACGAATTGCCCATTTCACGGAAGTGTTTTCGATGCGGCCTTCGAACTGAAAGCGGTAGTCGGCCAAGCGGCGGGAATCGGTCCAGATGCGGAGGCCACTAGGCCGGAGGAGTCCGTTGTTGATGCTCCCGCCGGAGCTAGCCGAGGTTGCCGCGGCCTGCCAGTCAGAGAGATTGGAGGAGACAAAATCGATCCGGAGTTCGACCCCGGACGAATTTTTTGGAAAGTAGCGGAGGAGTGTCGAAGTTTGTTGCGCGAACCAACTGGGACGGCGGTCCGCTGGCTCCGGTGCTCCGCTGGTATTGCCGCCTGGATAGTCAAAGGAGAAAATGAGCACGCCCCCCAGGGCGAGTAGAGCGAGCACCGTAGCGGTGGAGGCGACGTTTGACGGAGGTTTATTGGCCGCGGATTCGATGAATTCATCGGTAGCGTTCCAGGGATCGACGGTGCTGTAGTGGAGTTCGCCGAGTTCGCGGAGAACCCGCGCAGAATTGGTTCTGCCGGCGGCCTTATGGGTGTCGGGGCAATACTCGCGGTCCTTTAGCCTGCGGACTAGTCCTATCGGTTTGTGGCGCTGCTTGCAATATGCCCGTTTGGAACAGCGCTCAGTATTTATTCCGCTGCAACGGGGGGATTCACCCTAGGCACGAGCGCTGCTAAAATGAGGGATAGTTCTTTTTATGCTCCAAACTTGGTACGAAAATTGGATCACCCAATGGGAATCTTCACTTTGCTTCCGGTCGACGGACCGGGTGGTACGGCCTTTTGAGTGGGGGATGGAATGGACCGAAAAATGGCCGGTGGCGGGGGGGAGTAAGGCGAATCCGGAGGAGTATTTTCGGAGCTTGAACGCGGCGATTTTGGCGGCTCCGGAAGAGTTTTTTAGTTATGAGAAGCCGGAGGAGTTTCGGCTGGAAGGGGATTGGCTGCGTTTTCGGACGCCGCTGGTAAGTCCGCATCCGTCGAACAACTTAGTCCATGCTCTGTGGTGCCCGGCGGAGAAGCCGAAGGGAAAAGCCGTAGTTGTTTTGCCGCATTGGAATTCGGCGTTGCCGCAGCATGTGGGGTTGGCGAAGGGGATCGCGAAGTTTGGGATTTCGGCGTTGCGGTTGAGTTTGCCGTATCACGATTTCCGGATGCCGGCGGAGTTGCATCGGGCCGATTACGCGGTTTCGTCGAACGTGGGGCGGACGCTGGACGCGACGCGGCAGGCGGTGGCGGATATTCGCGCTTGCGTGGATTGGCTGATCGAGCAGGGGTACTCTGAAATTGGGATAGTGGGGACGAGTTTGGGATCGTGCTACGCGTTTTTGGCGAGCACGTTTGACCCTCGGATCAAGGTGAACGTATACAACCATTGCTCTTCGTACGTGGCCGATGTGGTGTGGACGGGTCTGTCGACGATTCACGTGAAGAAGGGATTTGAGGAGCATTTGGATCGGGATCGGTTGCGAGGATTGTGGGGGGCGATCAGCCCGATGAACTATCTGCGGCAGTACGCGGCGCATCAGCATAAGAAGAACCTATTCATATACACGAAGTACGATACGACGTTTTTGCCTGAGTTTAGCCGCCAGATAGTGGGGGCGATTGCGGACCACAAGATTCCGCACAAGGTGGTGGAGTTACCGTGCGGGCACTACACGATGGGCGAATCGCCTTTCAAGTTTATGGACGGCTACCAGATCATCAACTTCCTGAAGAGGAATCTGTAGGGTGATGGAGCCATTGGCGGTGCAGACGCTCGTGAAGAGTTGGCGGGAGGATTCTGACGGGGAGGCGTGGAAGAGCCGGGAGTTGATTCTGCATCTATTGCGGGAGACGCCGTACCCTTTTGCGCGGAACCAGTTCGCGCCCGGGCATTTGACGGCGACGGCTTGCGTGATGCATCCGACGGAGGCGGCGGTGTTGCTCGTGCATCATCGGCGTTTGGATCGATGGCTGTTGCCGGGTGGGCACGTCGAATCGGATATCGACGTGACGCTGGCGGGCAGCGCAGGGCGGGAGGCGGTGGAGGAGACGGGAGTGATACTGGATGCGGGTTGTACGCCGGTGATGGTGGGGTTGGATGTACACGGCATTCCGGGTCGGAAGAAGGAGCCGTACCATCTACACCATGACGTGATTTTTCGGTTTCGGGCGGCGACGTCGGTGGTGGCGGGATCGGACGAGGTACGGGAGACGGCGTGGTGTTCGGTGGCGCGATTTGGGGACTACGCCTTGCCGGATCCGATCCGGCGGGCGGTGATGCGGTCGCTGGGGTAAAAGTTCTGGACCTGGCTGGGCGCCGGAGCGGACGGGCGGACTACACGGCGGCGACCGAGGACTTGATGGGTCCGATCATCCAGCGGATGCGGATTGAGAAGAAGAACGACTAACCTATAAGGGTGCTTCAACTTCCTCCGTTTTTGAACAATCCGGAGTTCTTTACGCTGTCTGCGGGGCTGGCCGTGCTCACATCGATGATTACGCCGGCCCTATTGCTTTCGGCGACCGGTACTTTTATCTTGTCGACTTCAAACCGCTTGGGTCGATGCATTGATCGGATTCGAAAGATATCCGAAGTGCTGGAGAACGACTTCGACCCGACGCATGAGATGCACATCAACCCCGAGCGGAAGAAGATGCTGCTGGGGCAGGTGGAGATTCTGGGTCGACGGGCTCGGTTGCTGGTGCAGGTGATGCAGGTGCTCTATGTGGCGGCGGGGATGTTCGTCGGGACTAGTGTGGCGATAGGGATTGCTTCGGTGTTTGTGCAGCGACTGAGTTGGATGCCGATTACGATGGGGTTAGGCGGGGCTTGCTTTTTGGCTTATGCGACGTTCCGGTTGATCGTTGAGGCGCGGATGTCCTCACAGGGGCTGCTGTGGGAGATTGAGTTTATGGAACGGGGTGCGGAGAAGCATCAGGGGGTAAAGTGACGAACGGGATGTTACCGCCGGTGCTGGAAGACTATCGACGTCAGATCGAGAGTGTGGAGACGGGGGGGCATACGAAGCGTAACCTCGTTAGGGTTGGGTTTGGCGGTTCTTTCTCAAGATGCTGGAGCCTCCGGTGAAGCAGCGGTTTCGGGCGCCGAAGGCGTTTGAGCCGAGGGTGCGGCCGGATGTGGCGGCGGCGCATGAGGCGCTGATAGGACGGGTCCATCTCGCCGCCGAGTTCGATGATCCAGCTGCCGCTGGGCTGCGCAATGCTATCGACGGCAGCCCATGGGCGGAGGCATTTGTGGCAGGCGCGGCAGTTACCGGGTGCGGAACTTCCCGGATAGGGCGCTGAGTTTGTCCTGCATGGAGGGCTGATTCTGCTGCGGTCGCTGCTGCTGTGGCTGGGGACGACCGCCTGCAGACGGCTTCGGTTCGAGCGCCTTCATGGAGAGGG
>CANNLB010000400.1 GCA_947505565.1 Acidobacteriota bacterium
ATGGATGGCGAAATGGTCCGAGACTACGCGTTGGCTTCGAGCGGGCTGCTGGCCGGCGAAATCGGGGGGCCGAGCGTGAAGCCGTACCAGCCTGGTGGTGTTTGGGAGACGGTGGCGATGAACGGCTCGAACACGCGCTTTTACCAAGCTGATGCGGGCGACAAGCTTTACCGTCGCAGCGTTTACTGGTTCTGGAAGCGCAGTGCCCCGCCGGCCAGTATGGAAATTTTCAACGCGCCGACGCGGGAAGCGTGCACCGTTCGGCGGGAGCGCACGAACACCCCATTGCAAGCTCTTGTGACGATGAACGACGTGCAGTTTGTCGAGGCGGCTCGCGTGCTCGGCCAGCGTGCTTATAAAGTTTCGACCGACTTTGATCCACGCGCCGACTTCCTGGCTGATGTCGTGCTGGGTCGGCCGTTGGCGGCCGCTGAACGGCAGATCGCGCGGAGATCGTTTCAGGAGTATCTGCGCTACTACGACGGCAATTTAGCGGACGCCAAGAAGCTGATGGCCGCGGGTGCCGCGCCGGCTGAAGCCGGGGTCGCGCCGGCCGAAGGCGCCGCGTTAACGATGCTGGCCAACCAACTGCTTAACCTGGACGAAGTGTTGACGAAGTAGCTACGGGACCCAGATCACGTAGACGAGATAGCAGGCCAAAGCACCTGTCGCCATGGTGACGAAGCCGGCCATCCGTTTGCGTTGCAGGAACCACATCAGCACGAGACCGGTGAAGGAGACGCCGGCCATCAGCCCGGCCGAAACATCGAGAAACAGGCTCCACGCAGGCCCGGTGTCGCGGCCTTTGTGCAGGTCGTTCATCACCGCGGCGAGGCCCATCCTCGTCTCTGTGACGTCGTATTTGCCGGTGGCCCGGTCCAGTACGACGTCGGCCGAATAGCCGGGGCCTTTGAATGCGATGCCGAGCTGGTTGTCGTCGGTGCGGAACTCGCTCAGGCCGGTTTTGATGCCGTGGTTCTTCCGCAGATGCTCGACGATTTCCAGCTTGGCCGGCTGCTCGGACTTGACCCAGGCGGTGGGCACTTGGCCGCGCACTTGACTCGTCCGCATTTGGGCGGCAAACCAGTCGGTGTGGTTCAGAGTCAGCCCCGTTACGGCGAAGAATAGCAGCAGCGCGAAGCTGACCATCGACAGATATATATGCAGCCACCGCGAGAGGGTCGCGGTGCGTCGACCCATTTGCCCGCGGGTGCGAGGGGCGGGCTCAGCGGACGGTTTGGCGGTATTCAAGGGAAGCGGAAGCGATTTCGACATTGCCGGAAAGCGGCACCGTTTTGGGGGTGCCGTTGAACTCCATCTCGTGACGGATGAGTTGATAGGTGCCGTGTTCGCGCGCGGCTTCAATGCAGACGGCGTACTTGCCGGGCTTCACCGGTTGGCCTTTGGCGTCCTTGCCGTCCCACTTGACGGTGTACTTGCCGGGGGCTCGGGTGGCGCTGGCGATGGTGGCGGCGATCTCGGTGCCTTCGGCCATCGATCGGAGCTTGTCGCCGCGATACCAGCCTTTCAAGTCGGGCCACCAGCGGGTCTTCTGCACCCAGAAGCTGAGGGTGCGGACGGGGAACTTGTCGGCGTCTTCGATCCAGACGGCGACGTAGGGGCGGCGGTAGCGTTGGTCGTCGATGCGCGCGAGTTCGAAGTTGACGGCGAGATCCATGTCGCTGGCCTTCACGGGGGGCGCTTGGGCGAAGGCGGCCCACCCGGGGCTGGAGACGCGGCGGCCGTTGGCGGCCAGGAGCAGGTATTCGACGCCGGGCACGGAGCGGGCGAGGCGCTCGCCTTCGGCGACATCTGCTACGGCCATGGCGGTGGAGAGGGCGCCGGCGGTCACGGCGTCGGGGGCGATGACGGTGGCGCTGCGGACTGCGGTCGCGGTATCGGCCGTGCGCGGGTCGAGCAGGTGGGAGTAATGGCGGCCGTCGATCTGGTAGCCGCGCCGATAGTCGCCGCTCGTGGCGACGGCTCGATCCTGGACGTTCAGCCGTGCGGCGGTTCCCTCGTTCGGGTCGCGGACGTCGATGGCTTGGCTGAGGTCTCCGCGGACGACGAGGTCGCCGCCGAGGTTGACCATCGCGCTTTGGATCGGCGTCACCAAGGCGGCGTCGGCGGCGCGATCGAGCACGTAGCTTTTTGCTAGGCTCGCGAACACTTGGGGCGAGGTCGAAAGGCGGGTGGCGGTTCGATTGGCTTCGTTTCGTCGCCAGTGGCTCTGCTGGATTTGGGCAACCGCCGCGGCTCGTTCGGCCGGGGAGGGAACTCGGCCTTGCACCCAGAGTTCCCCCGCCGCCGCCACCGCCGGGTCGACCAGTCCACCCGAACGATTTCGCCAAAAGTCGTAGGCCGAAAGCACGGCCCAAAGATCTTCCGAGACGGCTATGGGTTCGTTTTTCGAACGAAGCCATTGGCTCGCCTCCGAGGTGGGATCCCAGGTGCTCAGCACGGCTCGCAGACGATCGATCTCGGCCAGGGCGGCGGCCTCGGCCTGCTCGGCGTCGGCTTCGTTGCGGGCGAGGAAGGTGAGGTCGAGCGAGGTGCCGAGGACGTTTTCGTGGCCGAAGTGGAAGAGCGTTTCCTGCTTCGGGCCGAGCGAAGCCAGGATGAGTTGGCGGCGGGTCATTCCTAGTGTTCCTTGTGTTCGCCGCGACCGGGGCCGCGACGGCCGAAGGCCGGGCGAATCTCTTCGCCGGAGAGTTGGCCGTCGTTGTCCTTGTCGAGGGGCTTCAGCGCCGCGACGGCGTTTTTCAATTCCGCGGCGGAGATGGTGCCGTCGTGGTCGGCGTCGATGGCGGCGAGGATCGGGTCCATCCGCATCATTCCACCGGGGGGCCTGCCTCCTCCACGGGGGCCGTGATCTTCCCCTTCTTGCTGGCGGGGCGGTGCCATCGCCTGGAGTTCGGCGGTTGTCAAAAAACCGTCGCTGTCCTTATCGCCGCGCGCCAACATGCCTTGCATCCGCTCCGGGAGTTCGGCCTTGGAAAGTTTGCCGTCGCCGTTCTTGTCGAACGCCATGAGTGTCTTGACCATGTCGTCCTCGGCCGGGGGGCGGCCGGGGGGGGCCCCAGGAGGCCGAAGTTCGTCCGGGGTGATCTGGCCGTCGCCGTTGGCGTCGAGCTTGGCGAGCGCCGCCGGAGCGTTCTTCCATTCGGCGGCGGAGATGATGCCGTCTTTGTCGGTATCGAGAAGTTGCAGCGCGGGGCCGCCACGACGGGGCTGGGCGAAAGCTAACGAGGCCAGGGCGAAGAGTAGGGTAAGTCGGAGCATGATGCCTTGAACCCTACAGTAGCCCTTTCGACGCCGGATCCGATGTAAAGGAGTGCTAAAGTTTCCCCTAGAATTTATAGATGCGTGCCGCGTTCCGGCCCCGGATTTTGGCCTGATCGGCGGCCGAAATGAAGGCCCAGTGTTCGGCGAACAGCGCCTTGTTCTGAGCGTATTCGGCGGCGTTCATGCCAAGGCCACCCCAGACGATCCGCTCCGGTCCGAACGCTTCGTAAGCGCGATTGACGACGGGCTGTACGGGCGTTGTGAAGTAACTCCAGCCGGAGTATTTGAAGATGGTCTTGGGGTGCTTGGCGAGGGCGAGGACGCCGTCGAGGCCGCCCGCCGTGGTGCCGGTGCGCCCCATGTGGTCGAGGACCACGGTGACCCCGGGGAAGGCTTGGCAGAGGGCTCCGATGGCTTCG
The DNA here is from genome assembly GCA_947505565.1 of Acidobacteriota bacterium. Taxonomy (GTDB): domain Bacteria; phylum Acidobacteriota; class Terriglobia; order Bryobacterales; family Bryobacteraceae. The sequence goes on from CANNLB010000400.1 coordinate 3,705, forward strand.
GCCTGGCTGGGTACGAAGTGCATTTGAACGGCGAGGCCGAGATCGGCGGCGGTGCGCCAGCAGCGGGCGACGGCGGGGTCCCGCAGGTCGCGGTTCTTGATGGGGCCGGCGCGGAGCGGCGGCGCGGTGGGGCCGTTCATGGCGTGGATGCGGAGGGCGACGAGGCGGTCTGGATGCTCCTTCACCATGCCGCGCATGCGGGAGGGTGTGCGGGGGTCGATGGGGTCGAGCAGGAGCGTGCCTTTAAGCATCGGCTGTTGGAGGCAGTGCCAGAGATAGGCGTGGTCGTCCTGGTAGGGCTCCGGGTGGACGACGACGGCGCGATGGATGCCGGCGGCCTTGATGAAGGCGATGTACGGTTCCAGCGGCTCGGGGGGCGGGGCATAGGTGGCGTCCTTGTGGAAGGGGAATTTGGCGGGCTCCCAGAGGTGGATATGGGTGTCGATGATGGGAGCGGCATCAAGGCTGGGGGCGGCGGCGAGGGCGAGTAGTTGGCGGCGGGTCATGAGAACTCCTTGAGGATGGCGGCTAGTTCGGCGATGATTTCGGTGGCCTGGGTGTGGCCGTATTCGGCGGTGGCCAGGCGAGGGTCGTCGG
>CANNLB010000401.1 GCA_947505565.1 Acidobacteriota bacterium
GGCTTTTTCTTCCCGTTGCCGCGGAGCCGGGCGATGAAGTGCGACTTGCCCGCTTGGGGCGTTTGGATAATGTCGATTTCAAAGCCGAGCGGAGCAAATTTAGTCTTTAGAAACTGGGCGAGTTTATCCTCGTTACCCGGAGCATTCGTCGTGTTGATGCGGATAACATCGACGAGAAGCTTAGCAACGTCGGGGACATCCGCGGCGACGGACACGGCGCTCAGAAGCGCAAAGAAAAAGGCGGTGCGAAGTAACAAAACGGTCCCTCCAGAAATTCCGCGCGCGGCCGAGGGGCGCTCTGTAAACGTTCGGTGAAGGTTGACACGGTTCGGCTAATCGTGTCAACGGGTCTTAGCGCTTGGCCACCCATTCGATATCGCCTTGGCCCGTCTCCGCGGTCATCTTGATTTCGTCTTTACCGGTGACTTTGCCCGTGTATTTGATCGTCATTTCGTTGTCCTGGAACTTAACCTGGAGTACGAAAGAGAGCTTATCGCCGTCAAGTTTTCCCTGCTCGATGGTGGATTTGCCGACCATGGAACTGACGGTTTCGCCGGTCAGCTTCGTGCCGTCGACCTTGAAGGTGAACGTGCGCGACATGGTGCCATTGGGCCCTTCGGCAGTAGCTTTCCAGGCCCCGGCAATGTCGGCGGCAATGGCACCAAGGCCGGTCAAGAGCAGAGACAAAAGCAGACGTTGCATCGGAGTTCCTTAGGCGAGTAAAGCCTTCACGACGCTACCATGAACGTCGGTCAAGCGAAAGTCGCGGCCAGCATGGCGATAGGTCAGCTTCGTGTGGTCGAAGCCGAGGCAGTGCAGAATGGTCGCGTGGAAGTCGTGGACCGTCATCAGGTTGTCCGTAATGTCGATGCCGTATTGATCCGACGCGCCGTAGACCATGCCTGGTTTGATGCCGCCTCCGGCCATCCAGGAAGAGAACGTTTTGTTGTAGTGCTCGCGACCGTGCGGCGGACCGCCCCAGGGGCTCCGCCCGAACTCGGTGGTCCAGACAACCAAGGTATCGTCGAGCATACCCCGAGATTTCAAGTCCTTGATCAGCCCCGCGATGGGCCGGTCCACGTTCTTGGCCAGCGGCGTCATATTGTTGATTTCGCCATGCACGTCCCAGTTGCCGGAGGAGCCCGTATCGATCAACTCGATGAAGCGGACCCCGCGCTCGGCCAGCCGACGCGCCACCAGGCACTGCCAACCGAAGCCTTTCGTCTGGCCGCGCTCGAGGCCGTATAGGTTCATCGTCGCGTCCGTTTCTTTCGAGAAATCAAAGACCCCCGGCATCTCGCTCTGCATGCCGAACGCGGTTTCGAAGCTCTGAAGCCGAGCAGCCAAAGCGGGGTCGCCGGGGCGCGAGGTCTGATGCTGCTTGTTCAGGCGAGAGAGCAGATCGAGTTCGAGCGACTGGATCTTCTCGGTCGGAGCCCGGCGCGCTAGATCGGCGACGGGTTGGGGGCCGCCCACGATGCGAGTGCCGGAGTGAGCGCCCGGCAGGAAATCCGAGGACCAGACCTGCGCCCCGGCGTAGGGCAGCACCGGCGCCAGCGCGATGAAGCTGGGCAGGTTCTTATTCTCGGTGCCAAGGCCGTAGCTGACCCAGGAGCCGAGCGACGGGCGCTTCACCGTGACGGAGCCCGTATGCATGCCCATCGTGGCCTGGAAGTGGTCGTTGTGATCGCCCTGCAGGGAGCGGATGACGCAGAGTTCATCCACGATCCCGGCCATCTCCGGGAAGAGATCGGAGACCGTGGTGCCGCACTTGCCGTAGGCCTTCGAGCCCCAGGTGGAGGGCAGCAGGAGACCGCCCTTCTTCCCGCCAGTCTTCTTCTCGGCCGCAGCTTTAACGAGGGCGGGCTTAGGATCGAAGGTATCAACGTGGGAGACGCCGCCGGTCATATAGAGAAAAATGACGCGCTTGGCCTTGCCGGGGAAGTGCGACTGTTTCGGGGAAAGCTGGTCAGCGAGAAGACTTTGCACGACGGCGGGCATCATCGTGGAGGCCCCGAAGAGCGAGCGCAGGAGTTGGCGGCGGGGTAGATGCATGGTGGTTCCCTTAGTCAATGAAGAAGAATTCGTTGCTCGAAAAAAGCACGCGCATGTAGCTCGTCCAGGCGGCGCGGGCTTCGGTTTGCCCCGTAGTTTGGGCGATGAAGGTCGTCGCCATCTGTTGCTCGGCCGGGGTGGGGACGCGGGAAAAAAGCAGGCGATGAGCGAGGCGCACGCGGCCCGCGACCGTTGGTTCGGCCATACCAACCCGGACGGCCAGGGCATCGGCTTGCTTCTGCACGAACTCGTTGTTCATCAGGTACAGCGCCTGGGTCGCGGTGTTGTTGGAGACGCGGACGGCGGTGGCAGCATTCGAATCGGCGCCGTCGAACAGATCGAGGTAGGCGTGCGGTTTGAAGCGCTGCTGGAATAGATAGACCGAGCGTTTGTTGTGATCGAAGGCGACCGGATCAGCGACGAAGGGCTTGTGCTGGGTCTGGACGTAGCTGGCTCGCGGGGCGAAAGGATGCGGCCCGCCAGGGACGGGGTCGAGGTTCCCACTCAGAGCGAGCATGGAGTCGCGGGCCTCTTCAGCGGTGAGACGGCGGCGATCGAATCGCCAGTAAGTCTCGTTCTTCGGGTCTTTTACGGCGTTGGCTTCAACGTGGCCGGCGGCCGTCTGGTAAGCACGCGTGAGCAGGATCGTCTTGTGCAGTTTCTTCAGGCTCCAGCCTTCGCGGATGAAGTCGGCAGTCAGCTGGTCGAGGAGTTCGGGGTGCGTCGGTTTTTCGCCACGGGCGCCAAAATCGTTCGGCGTATTGACGATCCCGCGGCCGAAGTGCCACGTCCAGACGCGGTTAACAAAGACGCGGGCGGTGAGCGGGTTTTGGTCGGAGGCGATCCAGCCGGCGAGCAGGTCGCGGCCGGAGCCCTTATGGTCGGCGGGGACAGGTTGGCCGCCGAGCACGGTGAGAAAACCGCGCGGGACTTCGGGGCCCAGGGTGTTGGGGTCGCCTTTCACCATAATGCGGGCGTTGACGGGCTTGGCTTCCGAGACGCCGTAGGCCATCGGGATATCAGGCCAGGAGGAACGAATCTGGAGCAGCTCCGCTTGGGCTTCCAGATACGCCAGACGCTGTGCGGGCGGGGATTTAGGATCCTTCCCGTCGCCCTTCTTCACGACGCGGTAGGCGCCCACCATGCGCTCCTGCTGGCGCTCTAAGCGGGTTTGGTCTTTTTTGTCGAGCGCCGCGAAGCCGTCGAGATACTGGTGATGTTCCGTTCCGGCCCAGGCGTATTTGCTGCTCTTGAAGATCCCGAAGAGGGCGTAGTAGTCCGCGGTGGGGATGGGGTCGAACTTGTGATCGTGGCAGCGGGCGCAGCCGACGGTGAGGCCCAGCGCCGCCTTGCCGAGGTTGTCGATCGTATCGTCGATGGTGAGGTAGAACTCGCCTTCCGTTTGGCCGAAGCGACGGGAGTTGGCGAGGTAGCTGGTGGCGACGATTTTGTCGCGGCGATCCTCTTCGTTTTTCGAGGAGAGCAGGTCGCCGGAGAGCTGTTCGCGGAGGAATTCGTTGAACGGCTTGTCTTGTTGGAGAGAGCGGATGACGTAGTTCCGATAACGACTCATCTCGGGAACGGGGTAGTCGGAGGCGTCGCCGGCGGTGTCGGCGTAGCGGACGACGTCGAGCCAGTGGCGGCCCCAGTGTTCACCGTAGGCTGGGCTGGCCAGAAGCGCGTCAACGACCTTCTCGAAAGCGGTGGGCGACTGGTCGGCGAGGAAGGCGGCAGACAGTTCGGGGGTGGGCGGAAGGCCAGTGAGGTCGTACGTGACGCGGCGGAGCAAGGCGGCTTTCGAGGCCGGCGCAAGGGGCTTAATTTGCTTTTCGTTTAGCTTGGCTTTCACCCAGCGGTCGATAGCAGTGCGGTTCCAGGCGGGGTCGGCGATGGTGGGGGCGGGGACTGTTTTGACGGGTTGGTAGGCCCAGTGCTTTTTCTCTTTGTCCCAGTCATAGGCGGGTTTCAGAGCTGCCACGGTTCCGCCGGTGCGGGGATCCGGAGCGCCCATTTTCACCCAAGCGACGAAGTCGGCGACCTGCTCTTTGGGGAGCGGTTTGCCGGGCGGCATTTTGAGGTCTTTATGGGTGCCTTGAATGACCTTGATGAGCAGGCTTTCTTCCGGCTTGCCGGGGACGACGGCGGGGATTCCGCTGCGGCCGCCTTTTCGAGTGGGTTCGGAAGAATCGAGATAGAGACCGCCTTCGGCCTGCTTTAACTTTCCGCTATGACA
>CANNLB010000402.1 GCA_947505565.1 Acidobacteriota bacterium
CAACTTTAACCGTCTCGTCAAACCGGAAGAAAAGAAGCTGCTCGAACAGTTGCTGGAATCCTCACTCGGCGTTCAGCGCAAAGCCCCGGCGGCCAAGAAACCAACCGCCAAAAAAGCCGCCGTAAAAAAGGCACCGCCGCGGAAGCGCCCGGCCCCCGTCTCGCCCTTACAGCGCTGACTCCCCGCGCTCGTCATTGCGAATTCGCCAGGCCTCGCCGACGTCGTAGACGAAGATCTTTCCGTCTCCGATCTTCCCGGTCCGCGCCGCCCGACAGATGGCCCCAATCACTTCCTCGCAGCGCGCATCGGTCACCAAGATTTCAATCTTGATCTTGGGGATCAAATCGACCTGGTACTCTCGTCCTCGATAAACCTCCATGTGCCCTTTCTGCCGGCCATAGCCGCGAACTTCGGTCAAGGTCATACCTTCGATGTGAATAGCGTTCAAGGCCTCCTTCACCGCTTCGAGCCGGAACGGCTGAATAATCGCTTCAATTTTCTTGATGGGCATATCAGGCTTCCAGATTGTATCCCTCTTCTCCGTGCAGCACGAGGTCCATGCCTTCGATCTCTTCGCGGGCTTCCATCCGTAAGCCACCGGTCAAGGCCGCGGTGATTTTCAGCGCTACCCAACTGCCGACCACGGCAAACCCGATGGCAATTGCCGCTCCAATCAATTGGTTGCCTACCTGTCCGCCGTTGCCGTCCACCCAGCCGAGCGGAGCGGCGTCTCCATTTGCGAGTTTCAACGCATCGTTCACGACTCGCGTAGCAAAAACGCCCGTCAACGTGGCACCGATAATGCCGCCGACCCCGTGGACGCCGAAGGCATCGAGCGTGTCGTCATAGCCTAGCCGATGCTTCGCAATCACGACGAGGTAGAAACAGACGAAGCCGCCGGCCAGTCCATAAACCGCCCCCACAAACGGCACCACAAATCCGGCTCCTTGGGTCACCGTTGCCAACCCGGCGACAGCTCCGGAAATCGCCCCTAGAGCGCTCGGCCGACCCGTATGGAGCCACTCGGCGACTAGCCACGCGACGGCCCCGGCCGCCGCCCCCAAGTGTGTCGCCACGAACGCGCTCGAAGCCAGCGACGAAGCCGCTAGCGCGCTTCCGGCGTTAAAGCCGAACCACCCCACCCACAGCAAGCAGGCCCCGATGAAGCTCAGCACCAGGCTATGCGGCTTCATCGGCTCTTGCGGATAGCCGCGGCGCGGGCCGACTACGAGCGCGCAGACCAGCGCCGAAACGCCCGTCGTGATGTGGACCACCGTTCCCCCCGCAAAATCGAAAACGGGAACAACGCCTCCGTTGTAGGCGTTCAGGAACCCTCCTCTCCCCCACACCATATGCGCCACCGGGAAATAGACCAAGAACGCCCACAGCACGGAATAGACGAGCAGCGCGTTAAACTTGACGCGTTCGGCGAAGGCTCCGGTGATCAGCGCCGGAGAGATCACGACGAACATCATTTGATAGACCATGAAGGTCAAGTGCGGAATGGTGGGCGCGTAGTCGCTATTCGCCGTCGCGCCCACCCCTCGCAACATCGCGAAATCGAGGCCGCCGAGCCAGGGCGTACCCGGCGCAAACACCAAGCTATAACCGATCGCCGCCCACAAGAGCGACATCACGGCCATCATGATGAAGCTCTGCATCATCGTGCCCAGCACGTTCTTTTTGCGGACTAAGCCGGAATAGAACAGCGCTAAGCCGGGGCCCGTCATCAAAAGGACCAGCGCGGCGGAGGTCAACATCCACGCGTTGTCCCCGGCCGACTGCGCGGCTGCCACCGCCCCTTTCAACTTCTGCATCTCAGCGATAAGAGCCGCGTCGGATTGCGCGGCAACAGGCAAAGAGGCGGCCAGAATACTGGCGGCCAAGCGACACCATTTCATCGATTTTTAGGTCCTCTGACTGGGAGTGTGGGAGCAGCAAACCTCTGGCTACTCGACAAACTATACTGCCACGAATTCCTGCGATCAGGGTACCCCCTTTATAATCTCCGTATCACCCCATGCGCTCGCTACTGCTCTTCACGCTATGCTTTCCACTCCGCGCCCAAGCGCTGGCGCAACAACTTGGCCAGACCGTCAACCCCAACCGACTAGCGCTGACGGCACTCGAGTTTAGAGCCGATACACTCCTGTTCGTCCCGAACGCTTAACGAGACGAAACAACCTTCGCCACCTATCAATTGAAACCCCTTCCGCGCGAGCTTCGGAGGCCCCTGGCTCGGTCCGCTCCCCCGACGGCAAATCCGAACTCTTCCTCCGGAGCTGCAACGTCTGGTTCCGCGGCAAAGGTGCTCCCACATCCGTAGTCCCGCTGCCGACCGACGGCTCGGAAGGCAATTACTACACCCTCTCGTCGCAGGCCTAGTCATCCAACGGCCTCAAATCCGCGGTCTATCGCATCCGTCCCGGCCAGCGCCGCAAAATCTACTACGTCGAATCCTCATCGACCGAGCAGGTCCAGCCCCGCCCGACGGACACCCTTTACCCGAAGCCCGGCGACGCCCTCAACATCTCCCAACCGGTTCTATTCGACATCGCCACCCGCCGTCAAGTCAACGTTGATAACGCCCTCTTCCCCAACCCTTATTCGCGCTCTCGTCCCGCATGGCGGCAGGACTCCCGCGCCTTCTCGCTCGAATACAACCAACGCGGCGACTAAGCCTATCGCCTGATCGAAGTCGACGCCTTTTTCTGCTACTACGCCAAGAAGTTCCCGGAGGACGTCGCCGACGGCCTCGAAATTATTTGGTCGAGCGAACGCGACGGCTGGAATCATCTCTATCTCTAACGATGGGTTGACGGGCAAGGTCAAAAACGAGATTACGAAAGGTCCCTGGGTCGTTCGCTCGATCGCCAGCGTTGACGCCAAAGCGCGGCGGGTCTACTTTCTCGCCAGTGGCGTCGCCCCCCGCAAGGACCCTACTTTCGCCATCTTTTCCGCGTGGCCTTCGACGGCTCCAACCTTACCCGCCTCACCACCGTCGACGCCGACCACCACGCCGCCGTCTCACCCGACTTCCAGTACTTCACGGACTCGTTCTCTCGGGTCGATTTGCCGAGCGTCATCGAACTCCGCCGTGTCGCGCCGAACACGCTCGTGGCGACAGTCGAAAAGGCCGACGATACGGCCCTGCGCGTCTGGTTGGTGTCCGCCAGAAGTGCTCAGCGCCAAGACCAGCGACGGCCAAACCGATATCTGAGGCTCGCTCTACCCGCCGTCACATTTCAGTCCCAGCGCCAAATACCCGATCCTCCAATACATCTACGCGGCTCCGCACGACTCGTTCGTTCCCAAGCGTTACACCCCGACAAACGCGATGCAAGCGATGGTCGAACTCGGTTTCCTGGTCATTCAGATCGACGGGATGGGAACGTCCAACCGCTCAAAGGCATTCCACGACGTTTGTGGGAAGAACCTCGCCCACGCCGGCTTTCCGGACCGCGTCCTTTGGCACAAAGCCGCAGCCGCGAAGTACCCGGGCTATGACATTTTCCGGGTTGGCATCTACGGCCACTCGGCCGGCTGCCATGACAATCGGATCGACAAAATCAGTTGGAATGAGCAGTGGCAGGGGTGGCCCGTGGGCCCCGAATACGCCGCGAGTTCCAACGTCGATCACGCGTCTACCCTCCAAGTCGTCAATCCGCTCATCAAGGCCCAAAAGTAGGGGTTGGGGCGATTACTGGGACCGCAAGCGTGCCGACTTCTTCGTCCGCCAACTGCTTCACCAGGATCAGCCCGATTGGGACGCGGTGCCGTAGTTAGGTAGCAATCACGTCGAGGTGGACACCCCATTGGAACTGGCGTACCACTTGGCCAAACGTCTGCCGGTCGATGATGACAACCTTATAACCGATGTCAAACATCAGGCGCAGACCCTCGCGGCGGGTCGGGGCGCGCAGGCCCCAAGTGTCGCGGAGACGGTATTCAGCGCCGGTTGCCTGATCTTGCAGGAAGCGATCTTCGATGCCTTGCCGTAGCCCCACTGGGCGGGCGCGGTATCCGAAGTGCGCCTTTTTCCGGTTCTTCGCTGTTTGCCGTGGGTAGAATCGCCGGTCAAAATTCGCCAGCGAGGGGCGAGTCAGCGTACTTGGCCCCGAAGTCGGCCGTGGAAATGACGGGCGGTAGAAAGCGAGAAAAACCAAAACCAGGTTTTCACTCTCTTCCCACCGCCCTGGGAAATCGCCCAAAGGCCCGATTTCCACATTCCCACCGCCGCGACGGCGATGCTGCCGCTTCCCTGTTCAATCCCGAACAGGAAC
>CANNLB010000403.1 GCA_947505565.1 Acidobacteriota bacterium
GTCGGTTTGGCGTGTCCAGCCTGTAGAACGAACAGCCATTTACCGTCGGCGGAGAGGCGCGAAGTCATCGGCAAATTGCTCAAAGCGATCTGCTTGCCGGCGGGCTTTGCCGTCCAGCCACTGATGAGCAGGTTCCCGCCACCGGCCAAGGGGCCGGGCTCTACTCTGGACTGCGCGGTCAGCGCCGCGACACTGAGAACGAAGGCCACCGTTTTCATGCTGTTTCCTCCCAGGCTCTACCTGCGGTCAGATCGATCGAAGTTTCGAGTTTGGCCTTCCATTTGCGGCCATAGACGAGCAAGGGTACGGCCGCCTCATGCAAGGATCCATGCGTCCTGACGGCGACGGGCCTCCGCTCCTGGTCCAAGGCTCCAAGGGCGGTGATCTTGTCGCCGAGTAAGAACAGGTCGCCGGTGCGTTCTGGCATCAGGCGGAACCGCTTGCAGGCGTCAGCACGCAACAGCACCTCTTCAATCCCCGGCTCAGCTTGAAAGATGGCCATTGCCGTTTTAATTTGGTCGGGTTTTTCGAGATCGATATAAATAGATCCGCCCAGATCTTTATGGTGGATTTTGTGTTTATCCGCAATCGCGGGTACGGCGCGTGCGTTAATCCCGTGCTTGGTCAGCAGCCGCTCGGGGTCGACGGCGCGGGATTTGGCGTTCATACCGTGATCGGCACAAAGGTACATTTCGAGCTTTGGTTGATCGTCGAGAATACGGCCTAGATGATGGTCGAGATTTTTCAGATGCTCCTGCGATTCCGCCGTCTCGGGACCGTAAGTATGCATGATGTAATCGCTGGTGGTGAGATACAGCAAGTCGACATCGGGATTGCGGAGCGCCTGTCGCCCCTGCTCAAATACCCAGTAAGTTGTCTCGGCCTCGTACATCCGGATGCCCTGCTTTTCCGCAGAGATCGAGGAGTGCGCGCTCACACCAATGAGGCTGCGGATCTTTTCTTTGGCACCTACGAAGGCCGATTTCCAGCCTTTTTTGTGGGCGCTGGCGAACAGCGTGGGGTGCTTTAGGTACTTTGCGTCCGCCATCTCGACGATCTTGCCCTGTTCGGGATCGAAGAAGGTGTTGGCCGTGATGCCATGGGTTTCAGGAAACGACCCAGTGGCGAGGGAGGCGCTATTGACGTTGGTCAGCGACGGCATCGCGCCGCGGCCGATCTTATAGGTACCCTCTTTCATCGCGCGGTGCAGATTCGGCATCTCGCTCTTGGCAATGTATTCCGGACCGAATCCGTCGATCAGACAAATCATCACTTTTCGGCGGGCGGGAGCAGCACCTCGAACCACCGTCGCCGAGGCTGCCGACCCTGCAAGAAAGTATCGTCGGTTCATCCGTCTCCTTAGAATGTCATCCGGAAAGTAAGTTGTATAAGTCTCGGCAAATTTACGAATTGAGAGACCCTGCCAAAGTTATTGTCGAGCGGATTCACACTCGGGTTTCCCAATACCTGTTTGTTCAATGCATTGATGAGATCGCCCCGAAAGGACATTTTAACCCGCTCGGTGATGAAAATGTTCTTCATGAGGTTGACGTCGACTTGCTGCAAGGTTTCGGTGCGCAGCCAGTTCATGCGGTTCGGAAAAGCACGGGAGTGGAACGCGCCCGGCACACGGGCTGAGGCCCGCTCGAAAAGTTCCGTCCGGAACCATCGGTCCTGGGTTCGCTCGGAGGAGGGCAGCACAATATCTCGATAGTTCGTTCCGGTAAAGAACACATTGCCGAAGTCAATGCACTCGCCACTTTGGCGCTGCTGGGTTACTCCGATCTGCCATCCGCCAGCCAATCGGCGGCCCCAGCCTTCGGTCAGGAACGGCTTGCCTTTGCCGAAGGGCAGTTCATAGACGGAGGTAACAACCCAGCGATGGGGACGGGAACCATCGCTTTCACGCCAGATAGGCTTGGTGTCGTAGGCATTTTCAAACCAGTCGCGCGACATGGTGTGCGCCCATTCGTAGTGGGTGTTGAAGAGAAACCCATTCCGAAAGCGGCGTTCGATGCGCACGATCATCGAATTGGTTTTATTCTCGCCGATCGCTTCTTGGGATTGGGTTAGCGCAGTTTGGTGGGGATACGGACGCAACAGTTGGTTCTTTCGCACGACCGCCGACGAGAAGAAGCTCAGGGTCGAAAGATCGCGATACAGCGCTGGACTCGAGGTCTGCAAGGCGGTTAGATTGGCTAATCGGAACGGATTGGCGACGTTGCGATTTAGTTCCGCATCCACGGCCGCGTTTCGGGAATTGCCGGTCGCCCAGTATTCCTGAGGCAGCGCGTTCAGGTCGCGCCTGACGCCCAGATTGGGAGAGTAGCCCCAATTGTAACTGACGGCAACGAGCATGTCTTTCCACAAGAGACGCTCTATTTCGAAACGCATCTTGTTGGCTTTTACGGGCGAGAAGTTCGTGCCGACGAAATCATAGTTTCGTCCCAGTAGACTATTCGTTCCCAGGGAGTTGCCGGCGGGTGTATCGAACCGAGTGCCGTCGGCGCGAACGGGGAACGGGTTAGTGAGCGGATTAGAGCCCGACGGGCCGAAGTATCCGAAGTTCCAACTTGCGCCGCCCTCATCTGTAATGTTGGTTAAGGTCGCGCGGTTGTATCCGAATTGGCTGGGGAATGTGTGCGTCGTGTTCAAGGTGTCATAGTAGGTACCAAAGCCGCCGCGGAAGACCGTTTTCGGGCTCAAATGGTAAGCGAAGCCAACGCGCGGCATGAAGCGGGTGGTGCCGTCGGTCATCGTGCGCGGTACACCCTGCCCGAGATAGTTTGGACCTCCGGCAACCCGGAAGTTCGCGGCCGAAACTTCGGGCAGGGGTGCGCGAGCATAGGCCGCCTGCGTTGCCTCGCTGATGGCAAGTTTGGCCCCAGCGTCGAAGCCTCGCAGACCGCGATCGTAGCGTTCGACAATACCGCCTTCGTGCTCGACACGGAAGCCGAAGTTCACGGAAAGTTTCGGATTGATCCGCCAATTGTCCTGGAAATAGTAACCTTGGCGAGGAGTCGTCGCGTAATAGGTGTCGTTCGTGTCGGCCTGGATGGCCGCTGGCACTCCTAGCATAAACGCGGCCCATTCCGTTCCCAGAGTCCCGACGCCGGCCGCAGCCGAGTTTTGGCGCATCAGATCATTGTTAAAGCGGAATAGCCCGGAGGTGTAGCCGGGGTAACTCAAGCCGGAGTCCCCCCCGACGCTGAAGTAAACCCGCGGGTCAAATCCAGCCGTCATCCCATGTCGCCCGATGTATTTGGAGAGCTGCACGCGGAGCGAACCGATGGAGGTAGGCAGTAACGCGACGCGCGGATTGCTAAGTTGGCGATAGTTAGTGAAGGCCAGCGAGGGAAGAGTGTTCAGCGCGCCGGCTTTCTGGTCGAGATAGTCAGGCAATCCAACTTGAGATGGCTTGTAGGACCATTGTACTTCGTTCAACGGGCGGTTATCCCAATATCGGTTGTAAGAGAAATTGACATTCAACAGCGTCGACGCGCTGAAGGTGTGGACATAGTCCATACTGCCGCCGATGTTATTGCGGCGCAGGGCCTCGGAATGGAGGCCGGGAATGGTACTGAATGACCAATCCTGACGGTCATTACTGAACTTGTTATAGCTCCAGCGAAAGAAGAAGCGGTCTTTCGCGCTCGCGTTCCAATCGACGCGATTTTGCATGGCGAAATAATCGTATTTCACGAGCGGATCGGAGAAAAGGTTGTTGTTGCCGTCGAGATCCGCGATGGCGGGATTGTTGGGAAGTGGATAGACTTTCGAATAGAAATCGTACATCTTCGGGTTGGCGATGCGGTTAAGCGGGACGATGTTGCCAGGGAATGCGTCGCGGACGAAGAGTCCATTGGCAGGGTTCAAGCGGGTCGTCATCGGATCGTAGATCTGATAGCGCGCGGAGTTCAATTGAAGTAATCGCGAGAAGTCGCCACGACGTTCGGCGGCGGTGGGCACAGTGTAAATTTTGCGGGACGTTTCGAGATCGAAGAACCGTTCGGTTTGACCGGTGTAGATGAAAAAGAAAAAGAGCTTGTTTTTGCCGTTGTAGAGTTTCGGGATCCATACCGGGCCGCCTAAGGAGCCGGAATAGGTATTGGATCGTCCCGATGGCTGCCTGGGCTGAGACCGAAGTTCCTGGGCCAGCGCCGTGTTTCCTGCTAGTTCCGCGGTGCGGATGCGCCCCCAGTAGACGCCGCTATCGGTGCTGGCGGTCGCATTCCAACGCTGCTGCCAATGGGTGTTGCTCAGTGTTCCGTGAAAATCGTT
>CANNLB010000404.1 GCA_947505565.1 Acidobacteriota bacterium
TGGCTCCATTTGCGAGGGCAACTCGCCTCTGCATGCCGCTTTTCTGTCCGGTTCCATGGCCGCTTACATGTTGGTTTACCTCTATCCTTATGAACAGCTTGGATTGTGTTTCCTGCAGGCTGAGACAGGAACGATGTCCGGTTATGTGGCTCCGACGACTGGCAGTAGTTGACAGAATCTGCCAATTCTGTATGGTTCAAGTATGACGTCAATGAATGTTTCGCTGCCGGAAGAGCTGAAGCAATTTGCGGAAGCACAAACCGAAAATGGGCTACAGCACACCGAGTGAGTACGTGCGGGAGTTGATCCGCAACGACCAAAGACGACGGATGAAAGATAAGCTGGATTCGATGCTCTTTGAGGGGTTGCGTTCGGGCGCATCGATTCCCGTCGATGAGAGGTTTTGGGATGAGTTGAAGCACGAAGCAATGACGAAGTTGGCTGCGCGCAAGAAAAGTATTCAGAAATGATTGAGCCCGTTACGCAGAGGCCACAAGCACGAGTTGATCTACTGGAGCAGTTCGTTTATTTTGGCGAAGAGACGAGCGTTTCAATGGCGGAACGATACTTCTCCGCCGTTGACGAGACCTGCTTGCTTTTGGTCAAGCAACCTCGAATGGGGACACTTCACGAAAGTAATGTGCCGGAGCTCACGGAAATGCGAAAGATGCCAGTCAGGGGTTTTGAGAACCACCTGATCTTCGATTCGCCTCGTCCCGGCGGCATTGATGTGATCCGAGTTGTACACGGCGCTCGCCACCTTGACGATCTATTCGGGGCGGAGGACGTTTCCGGCGAAGAGTAAGCCCTTTTCCCGGAGGGGCACTAGTCGGCCCGCTGCTATTGTCGTCCGGCGAGCTTCTTTAGGGCGTCGGTGCCGAGGGTCTTGCGGACAACCTTGGCGAGGAGAGCGGGGTCTCCGTCGGCTCCCTGGCGCTGGATGGCTTCTCGGTATCTTTCTTGGCTGTCCGCTAAGTCGAGCGGGGTTTCTCCTTGGGCGTTTTTGGCTTCAAGAGAGGCACCCTTCGAATGGAGGAACTCCAGGAGTTCGGGCTTTCCTTCGATGGCGGCTAAGTGCAGTATGGTTTGGTGTTGACGGGCCAGGGTGATCGCTTCGACCGGGTCGGGGATCTTGTCTTGCGGGCTCCAGCGGGCTTTGACTTCGGCTCCGCGGGCTACCATCTCAGGGACGATGGCCATGTCCGCGGCGAGCACAGCGACGGAGAAAGGCGTGTGGCCATCCTTGCGATGGAGATTGGGGTTACCACCGCTATCGGCGAGCAGGCGGACCAGTTCGACGCTGTTGGAGCTGGCGGCAATGTGCATGGGGGAAGACCCGGGCGGGGCGGGGTTGATGCGGACGTCGCCAGCGGGGCCTCCGGTGGGATAGACGGTCTGGCGGTTGGGGTCGGCTCCGGCTTTGAGGAGACGCTGGACGAGGGCTACCGCATCTTTCAGGTTGTCGGCGGCGTCCGTGTCCGTGCCTAGGGCTAGGGCGGCGGCGTTTTGACCATAGGCCCCCCGCTGCCGGGTGCCGCTGCGGGCGGCTTTGGCTACCGCTAGGGCGGCTCCGTGGAGCGGGGTGTAGCCTGCTCCGTCAACGACTTTCACCGTGGCTCCGCGGTCGAGAAGGAGGTTCGCCATGGCCACGTTCGGGCTGAAACGCTGGGAGCTTCCGGCCGTAGCGGGGCCTCCCTTGCCGGGGACGAAGATGCCCTTGGGTTGATCCCATTTGTAGAGGGCGGCGAGCAACGGGGTGGTGCCGTCGGCGGAGGTGGAGTTGACGTTGAGGCCGGCGGCGAGGAGAGCCTGGGCCGACAGGAGATCGTTCTTTTGGACGGCGAAGAAGAGGGCGTTAAGGCCGCCCTTCTTGGTGATGTAGTCGCCTTCATTGTTCCAGGGGATGCCGGTTTTGCCGAGGGTGGCGGTGGTGGGGATGTAGATTGTGTACTTCACGTCCCACGTGGTGGTGGTCGCTCGGATATCGGCTCCGTACTCGAGGAGGAGGCTGACAGCGGCGGGGTTTCCGGCTGCCCACATCAAGGCGGTTTGGCCGTATTTTTTATCGCTCGCGTGGACCTTTGCTCCTTTGACGAGGAGGAGTTTCATCATGTCAGGGCGGCCGAGACGGGCGGCGGTCATGAGCGGGGTTTCGCCGTTTTCGCGGGGGAGGTTGGGGTTGGCTCCGCGGGCGAGGAGTTGGGTGACTAAGGGGGCGGAGCCGTTCGAGATCGCGAGGGAGAGGGGGCCGATGCCTAGTTCGTTGGCTCGGTTGGGGTCGGCTCCGGCTTGAAGGAGAAGGCTAGCGATATCGGGGTTGGCGCGGATGGCGGCCCAGGCGAGGGGCGTCGAGCCGTCGGTGTCGGCTTCGTTGGGGTTAGCCTTTTGGCGTAGGAGCTGCTCGACCGCAATGCGGTCGTCGCCGCGGACGGCGTCGAAGAGGGCGGAGAGGAGGAGGAGGGCTGGCAACATCCGTTTAGACCTCGAGGCGGTTGAGGCGGCCGGTGCTGTCGCCGAGCTTTTCGGTGGGGACGCCGACTTTGTCGAGCATGGTGAGGTAGAGATTCGTCAGGGGAGTTTCGTCACCGGGGTACTTCAGATAACGCCCCCCGGCGATGCGCCCTGCGGCGCCGCCGGCAAGGATGATGGGGAGGTCGCGTTGGCTGTGAGAGGTGGGGACGCTGAGGTTGCTGCCGTAGAGTATGAGGGAGTGGTCGAGGAGCGTCGAGTTGCCTTCTTTGATCGAATCCATTTTCGAGAGGAAATAGGCGAAGAGGCGGGACTGGTCGACGTTGATTTTGGCGAGGGCGTCGAGCTTTTCCTTCTCAAAGTTGTGATGGGAGATTTCGTGGTGGCCCATGGAGATATTGAGATGGGGATAGTTGATGGAGGTGGCTTCGCGGGCGTAGAGGAAGGTCCAGACGCGGGTGAGGTCGGCTTGGAGGGCGAGGGTTTGGAGGTCGAACATGAGTTTGACGTGTTCGACCCAGGAATCTGGGACGCCGGCGGGGCGGGCCATATCGGGGAGATCGGTGGGGCGTTTGCGGGAGGCGACTTGGATGCGGCGTTCGACGTCGCGGATGGATTCGACGTACTCGTCGAGCTTACGGCGGTCGGGGGCGCCGAGTTGGAGTTTGAGTTCGTTGATGCGTTCGGTGACGGCGTCGAGGGTGCTGCGGTCGGCGGCGTCGCGGGCGGCGGAGGCGGCGGGGTCGATGCGGCCGCCTTCGCCGAAGAGGCGTTCAAAGACTAGGCGGGGATTGGATTCGAAAGGGAGGGGGGTGGTGGCGGTTTTGAAAACGGGCCCGATGGGGGTGCCGCTGCCGTTGTTGTTTTCCGCGGCGAGTTCGAGGGAGGCGAAGGGGGTTTCCTTGCCGAGGGTTTGGGCGGCGAGTTGGTCGACGGAGATGCCGACTTGGACCTTGCCTTTCGTGAGTTCGACGCCGGTGAGGAAGGAAGCGAGGGCGCGATCGTGGAAGCCGGCTTTGGAGCGGTCCGGATCCGAGGAGAGGCCGGAGCAGATGACGAATTTATCGCGATGGGGCGCGAGGGGGGCGAGGGCTTCGGAGTAGTCGTAGGTGGTGCCTTCGCCTTTGGGACGCCAGCGGGCTTGGTCGACGCCGAGAGGATAGATGACGAAGCCGAGGCGACGGACGGGGGCGGCGGCGGTGCGACTTTGGGCGACCATGGCGGGGACCATGGCGTCGAGGAGGGGGAGGCCGAGGGCGATGCCGGTGTTGCGGAGGAAGGTGCGACGGGGGAGAAATTTCTTTTGGATAAACATGATGTTATTGTCGAGTTTGGACGGGAACACTTCTATTGAACGCGCGCAACGGACTCGCTTCGGGGCGGCGCGGCCAGTGCGCTTTTGACGGTGGCGAGGATGAGGTCGTGGAAGCGATGGCCGTGGGCTTCCGTTTGCCGCATGATATCGCGGATGGTGGGTTGGTCGCGAGGTTCGAGCTCGCGGCCTAAGGCGTAGGTGAGTAAGCGCTCGAGAGTGGCGTGGACGAACTCATCGGAGCGCTTGAGGAGCATGGTTTTGAGGCCTTGGGGGCCGTCGAGTTCGGTGCCGCTGACGAGCTTGGATTTGGCGTTGATGGGGCCACCTTCATCGCTGCTTCGCCAGCGGCCGATGGCGTCGTAGTTTTCGAGGGCAAAGCCGAGGGGATCGATGCGGTCGTGGCAAGAGGCGCAACTGGGGTTGGCGCGATGGCGTTCGACTTGTTCGCGGGCGGTGAGTTTGCGGCCGTTGGCGGGGGTTTCATCGAGCGGGG
>CANNLB010000405.1 GCA_947505565.1 Acidobacteriota bacterium
GACGTACGTCACCCCCCCCCGGAAATCTGCGGCCAGGTCTTCAGCGCGCTCCAAAATTGACCCGTTTGTACTCTCCAAAACTGACTGTGGTTCTCGCAAACCTCGAAGTTGCTGATAAATTGGGGGTGCCTCCCTTCCTTCGATTCCCATGGTCGCCATTTCTCAGTGGCCCTGACCACGGCTTTCGTGGTCGTGAGATCCTCGCAAAACTGCATCACCCTGCAAGGCTCGGATTATTCTCAGGCGACCGTCGCGCTCAACGTCGCTGTGAACATCACCCAAGGTGTGAGGGACGACGGATTATCTCGAAATGCCTGAAGTCGGCGGACTCCATCATCGGTACGAGCGCCGCGCCGCATAAAGGCATCTTCGGCGCGATGTTATCCGCATTGGCCTGTGCCCTTGCGCGGCCCCATGGACGACCACCGAGGCAGCGCCCGTGAAGCGCCGCAAGATGCCTTGTCAGCCGACGACGCGGGGCGAGTGAAGTCTGAAGCCGCTCTCTCAAAACATCCCAACGGCCGCGGATCCAGCCCGATCAGACGTTAAGATCAGGTTTCTGAGAACGACAGACGTTCGAGTCGGGTCGCAGACGTTATCGAACGATTAGGGATAGTCGCTCCGGGCACGCATGTGTGCGGAAAAGATACTATCAAACTTTGGGTGGCGAGGTTTTACAGTTTTTGCGCACGGCTCATTGGCAGTCCGCGATGCTTGCCGAACTCCTGTAGTTAGGTCATTTGTAGCGGATTCGCAGCCTCGATCGAGGTCTCGACTCGCCGTTCGCACGCTGCCGTTCCCCGCTTTCAAGTCTAGGAGTTCCGCACGCTCCGTTGGACGCGCGCGAACCTTGAAGCTAGGTTATCCATTTCTCCCCAGAGGGAGCAGGGGAGAGCGAGAGAGCTTCGAAAACCTCGGGGAGGGTCGTCGCAACGCGGAGGAGTTTGAGATGAGCGTCACGTAAGAAGCCTTCGACTACAGTGTGCTCCAGAAAGCGGAGGAGATGGTCGAAATAGCCGTCGTAATTGAATAAAATGATCGGTTTTTCGTGGCTGCCAAGCTGGGCCCAGGTCAGCATTTCGCAGAGTTCGTCGAGGGTTCCGAAGCCGCCGGGCATGGCGACGAACCCGTCGGACAGTGCGGCCATCAGCGCCTTGCGTTCGTGCATGGAGCCGACAATCCGCAGATCCTTCAACCCGCGATGGGCCGCTTCCTTTTCGACCAATAGCTCCGGGACAATGCCGGTAACCTGCCCGCCTTGGAGGAGCACGGCTTCCGCCAACTCTCCCATTAACCCGAGATGGCTACCGCCGTAGACGAGGCGAAGGCCGTGCGCGGCGATCTGCTCGCCGAGCGCTCGGGCCATGGCACGATGGCGCGGGCCCCGCCCGCCGTTCGATCCGCAATAGACACAAATACTCTCGATCAAGCTCTGAGTATAAGATAAGAGCGATGCTGATTGGATGTCGCCTCGCGCTGAGTATTTGGTTGGTCGCCGGGACCGGTTGGTCGCAGAACTGGTCCGATCCGACGTCGTGGGATGGAGCGCCGCCGGAGGCGGGAACGGCGGTGAGTATTCCCGCGGGCAAGCGAATTGTATTGGACCAGGACATTGATGTCGCCTCGTTGACGATCGCGGGGGAGTTGGTTTGCGCGGCGCAGGACCTGGCCGTGCGGGCGGGCTTCGTGATGGTGCATGCGGGGGGCAGACTCGTCTGTGGGACGGTGGCGGAGCCGTTTACGAACCGGCTCCGCATTACCCTAACGGGCGGGGCAACCGAAGCCAATGAGATGGGGATGGGGGCGAAGTTCTTGGGCGCGATGTCTGGCGGGGTGATTGAACTACACGGCGAGACCCGCCGTTCGTGGCTTCGGCTGGCGCGCAACGGCCGGGCGGGGGATGCCGAACTGTTGCTCGAAGCTGCTCCGAACTGGCGCGCCGGGGACCGAGTGGTGATTGCCTCCACCGACTACTACTGGGATCAGGCGGAGGAGCGGACGGTGGCCGGGATGGCCGGGGAGAAGGTGACGTTGGACGAACCGCTGAGCTTTCTGCATTGGGGAACGCTGCAAGAGTTCCCCCACCAGAACCTTTCGGGGCTGACTATGCTGGACGAGCGGGCTGAGGTGGGGCTGCTGTCCCGGAACATCGTGATTGAAGGCGATGAGCTTTCCGGGGTGGCGGGCTTCGGCGGGCATATTATGGCGATGAGCGGGGCGAAGCTCTACCTTTCCGGCGTGGAACTGAACCGGATGGGCCAGCGGGGCCGCTTGGCTCGGTATCCGGTGCATTGGCACATGATGGGGAGCGTGGAGGGGCAGTATGTGGAGCAATCGTCGATCCACCATAGTTACAACCGCTGCGTGACGGTGCATGCTTCGCATCAGGCGGTGGTGAAAGACAACGTGTGCTTTGACCATATAGGGCATGGATTTTTTCTCGAAGACGGGGTGGAGGAAGGGAACAACTTTACGGGGAACCTGGGGCTGGTGTCCCGGCGACCGCGAACCGGCCAACAGTTGCTGGCTTCGGACATTTCGTTCAACGGGCCGGCGACGTTCTGGATTTCCAACCCGAACAATGAGTTTCGGGGGAACGTGGCGGCGGGGAGCGAGGGATCCGCGTTCTGGTACATGCCGCTAAGTCGAGCGGTGGGCGAGACATGGAAGATTCCGGCGTTTCGGGCGCTGTACCAGGAGATTGCTCCGTTTCGGCGTCGTTTTGGCGAGTTCAACGGGAATGTCGCGCATTCGTCGCGGACGGGTCTTTTTGTTTCCGGGCAGGGGGGTCAGGACGAGGCGGGGTCCGTGGGGACGAACGAGGAGTTTTTCCACTCCTTCAACTTGCCGGTGTTTGAGAACTTTACGGGATACAAGATTACCGGCGATACGGGGGGGCAGTCGGGGGTGGTGTGGATTCGGGCGCGGCTGGATGCGAGCGTGCGGAAGGGTGATTTGACGTTGTCCGATTCGATTTTCCGGAACTTCACGGTAGCGGACTTTCGGCACGGGTATAACTTCACTTATCGCCAGATCCTGGACGGCGGACTGATCGTGGCGGAGAGCGCGAATGTGGGGACTCCGCGGAGTAGCCAGGAAAAGGCATACGGCCGCACGTTGCCGTTGCGGCAGATTCGAGACGATATGCCGCAGACTGGCTTTGGTTTTTATGATGGGCCGCATCGGATGCGGCAGGTGCATTTCGCTGGGTTCGTACCGAAGTCGCCGGGGCCTTTGTTCGCCGCGTTTGAAGAGGTGCAGGGCGCGTATACGGCTTACGATAACTCGACCGAGGGGATTACGTATGAGCCGGGGTCGGCGCTCTTTTTGTGGAAGGATCGGGACGCGGCGACTGTGAATCCGCAGCCGACGGCGTCGGAGGATCGGGCGAGACCGTCGGGGCTATTGGATTTGGACGGGTCGTTGACGGGGCGGCCGGGGTCGACGGTATTCGAGAATGGGCCGCTGTTGGGAGAGAACTGTGTCGAGGTGCAGAACGTGACGTTTGCGCCGATTAGCGGGCAGTTGGGGTCCGGCAGTCGGCATGGGCGGCCGATTACGGCGCAATCGTGCCAGGTGGAGGCGGCGGCTTTTTATTGGCGGCCGGATGCGCCGACGTCGAATCAGAATTCGGTGGCGCCGATTCTGATGACCCGGGACGATGGGGCGAAGGCGTATGCGGAGGGTCACTGCCGGTGTATCGACCAAGTTCATTTCGCCCAGGCTAACGTGGCGACCCGGCGGACCTATACGCTGGATTACAACGCGGGGAAGACGCCGCGGAGCTTCACGTTAGAGTTGGGCCCGGCCCCAGTGGTGAGCTGGATTGACGCACGGGTGCCGACGCCGCCGGGGGATTTCAGTGTTTACCAGCGCACGGGGGCACAGTGGCTGCGGGTAACTCCGGGGGAGGAGCAGGGGTATTTGAAGGTCCGCGTGACACAAGGGCAGACGGTGCTGGTTTGCCGGACAGCGGGACTTTGCCGCTAGGAGAAAGTTAACCGATTCGAGAGCGAAGCCGCTACACTTACGGCAATGTCCACGGAAGAAGTACGGTTGGCTTATGAGCAACGACGACGAACGGTGCAAGCCAACGTAGTCGAGATGGAAGGCAAGCAGTCGGGGCTGCTGATGGGGCTGATCGGGGCGGCGGGCCTGTTCTTCTGGCTTGGCTATATGGCGTTGAGCCAGCACGCTTTTGCGTATGGCCCGAAAACTCGATCTATCTGAAACAGCGGGAGATGATCCCTGGCGTCGTCGATAATGAGATGATC
>CANNLB010000406.1 GCA_947505565.1 Acidobacteriota bacterium
TCAGGCCCAGAAAGCCGCGGGTCGTCACGTCCACCCGGTCGTCCTGAAACTCCGGGTTCAACCCGTAGAGCCCCAAGCCCGGCAGCAGCGCCGGATCGTTCAAATGGTCCGCCGCCAACTGCGCCTTCACAAACAGGTCGTACGGCATGTCCTTGTTAAAGGCATCGATCACCCAGTCGCGGTAGCGAAAGGCGTTCGGCTGCGGCTCGTCCATCGTCGAGTTCAACTTATCGTCGGAGTAGCGGGCGACGTCGAGCCAGATTCGTCCCCAACGCTCGCCGTAGCGTGGGCTCGCCAGCAGTCCGTCGATCACCTTCGCCCAGGCTTGCGGCGACTTGTCGTTCACGAACGCTTCGGCCTCTTCAAACGTGGGCGGCAGTCCTGTCAAATCGAGCGTCGCGCGCCGCAGCAGCGTCCGGCGCGAGGCCGGTACCGCCGGGGTGATTCCTTTCGCTTTCCAAGCCGCTTGCAGCACCGAATCGATCGATCCGCTGGCCTTCCCCACCGGCTGAAACGCCCAGTATGCCCGCTGCTCCGGCCGAATCAGGTAGCCCTTTGCCTTCGCTACGGCCGGGGCTTCCGGCCACACGGCTCCGTCCTTGATCCAAATTTCGAGCGCCGCAATTTGAACGTCGGAAAGCTTGCCGCCGGCGGGCGGCATCTGCCCGGAACGAACCCGCGCCAGCAGCAGGCTCTCCTCCGGCTTGCCGGGCGTCACCACCTTAGCCAGCGACGCTTGCGATACCATTTCGAGGCCACCCAGCTTGGTCTGCGTGTGACACGAAAAACACCGCTCGGCCAGCAGGGGGCGCACTTTGGTTTCGAAGAACTCTGCGCCCGTCTCCGCCGCCTGGAGCGGCAAGCAGAGCAGGGCTAGATACCGAATCATCCCGCCACTATATCATTAAGGTTTTTGCAGTTCTCTCAGCACGCGCGGATCGTCCATTTTGGGGCCGGGCTTCGGGTCCATCGGCTCGCGCGCGTTTTTCGGATCAAACAACTCCGGCCGCACCGAGAGCAGTTTGAACGGAGCGAAGTCGGGGTTGGCGCTGGAGAAGCAGTCCGAAAGATCGGCCGCCGTCGCGTCGTACAGGTTCAGGGGCGGCATGCCCAGCAGCCGGAACGCCGTCTTCAACATTCCCGGAAAGCTCGAATTCACCTTCGAAACGTAGTTCTTTTTGGCGTAGGGGCTGGCGACCATCATGACGGTCCGATGCGAATCGACGTGGTCAACTCCGCCCTGGGAATCGTCTTCGGTGATCAACACCGCCATCTGCTTCCACCATGGGCTTTTCGAAAGGAATTCCATGATCCGGCCGAGGGCGATGTCGTTGTCGGCCATGTAGGAAGCCTGATACGGATAGCCGTCTTCGGGGCGCGGCTTGGCACCGTGGTCGTTCGGCAGATGAATAAAAACGAACCGGGGGAACTCCTCATTGCCTTCGATGTAGAGACGCTCCACTTCGTTGATGAATTGCGTGGTCCGGAACTGGTCCGGGATGTTGGTGTTGTAGTTCGGATAGTCGCGCGACGTGTTGCGGTAGAGCGGGTCCGGCATGGGGACGTTCGTCAGATACCGCGCACCGGTAGGCTTCAGCCCTTCGCCTTCGTCGGCTCCAGCGAGTTCGAACCCTTCGCCGAAGTTCCGGAATTTGATCTTGTTTCGTTCGAGATGATGCCAGATCGCCCCGGCTTCCAACTGTTCTTCGGGATGAACGCTGGAATTGGAACCCGGGTTCGAGAATCGTCCTGGCGCCGCCGTCGGAAAGCGGAAATCCTTCTGGCCACCGTAGGCGGCCATGAGCGTTGACTCGGTCCAGGCGTCCGGATAGGAACCGGCGAGCCAATGATGGCCGTCGACCGAGACCTCGGAGTCGGCATAGAAATTGTCGGAAAAGGCGTAGCGGTCGATGAGAGACCGATGGTTCGGGCTTACCGCGATATTCCGCAAGGGCGCCCGGTTCTGCAGGGCGCCGCGTTCGTTCTGGACGATGGCATATTGCCCGAAACGGGCGAGGTCCCAGGCCGAATTCACGGCGCCGTTGGAGGCGGTGACGACATCGCCGAACACCTCGTCGAACGTTCGATTCTCTTTCACAATGACAACGACATATTGAATCTCTTTCGGCAGCGCCGGCGCTTCGGCTTTTTGCGGAACGAACCCGTTCAGATACATAGCCTTATCCGTATGCTGGGAGAACTCGTCGGCGGCGGGGAAGGGGTAGACGGAGACGGTTCCGCGCCGAAGTTCGGCTTGGAAGCTGCGGTCGAACGCTTTCATCATGGAGGCGTTGGGGCCGGTGCCGTGGCCTTTCGCGTTGCCGACGTGGACGACGCCGTCACGCACCACGACGCGCGTCGGAAACCACCCGGCGGGCAGGTGCGCGACGGTTTTGTGCTGCTTCAGGTCGATGACGCCGATCGCGTTGATGCCCGCTTCGGCAACGAGCAAATGGTGGCCGTGGATGGCCATGCCGGTCGGCAACACGCCACGCAGGGACTCCAGGCCCGGAATGCGGATTTCGATTTCGCGTTCCACCGTCAAGGACTTCGCGTTGATGACGGTGATCGAGTCGTTGTGTCCGTTGGCGACGTAAACGTGGTCCCCATGCGCCAGCACGCCGCTGGGGCTGGAGCCGCCGTGGATCCCATTGCCAAAGGGCTTTCCGGTTGGAATGAACGAGAGCACTTTCGGCTCGGCGGGCACGGCTAAGTCAACCACCGTGAGGCTATTGGCTTCTTTCACGTTCGGACTACCCAAGCCCGGCACGGCCACCGGCACTCCCGAGGCATTCGACCGGGTGACGCCCGCGGCCGACTCGGCGCTGGGAAACCCAAACGCGGGGAACGGCAGGCCGGTGGTGCGAGCCTGCTTCGCGTCGGCTCCCGGGATCGGGCTGTACTCAAACATGCCGATGTTGGTGACGTAGGCCCGTCGACCGTCCGCGGAAAGAGCGATGGCGAACGGGAGGCGTCCGGTACGAAACGAAGCCAGCTTCCGCTTCTTCTTCGTATCGAAGATGACGACGCGGAAATTGGCTTGGTCGACGACGTAGAGCAGGCCGCGCTTCAGGTCCAGCGCCAGGTCGCCCGAATAGGAATCCTTGCCGCCATCGCCGTTCAAATCGAAGATCTGCTTGTGCTTCCCGCTGCCGATATCGACGAGGCGAACGCGTCCCGAGTTGCCCTCGCTGGCCCAGATTTCGTTGTTGTTTTCAAAGCCGAGGCCCATGAAGACGCTGCGGAATTCGTCGTCGTCGTCGTCGGCTGGTTTGGGCCGGCCACCCAGGGCATCAATGGTTTTAGGCCGCCACGTGCCGGCGTTCTGTTCGAGGGTGGTGAGCGAGTACCGGTTCGGTCCGCCGTCAGAGGAGACGATGTGTTTGCCGTCGGGGGAGACGGCTAGGCCCCAGATGCCGGGTCCGGTTTGGAACTGGCGGCCGAGGGGAGCGAGCATTCTACCGCCCGGTAAAACGGTCTCGCCGCCAGGTCGGCGGACGGCGGTACGGGTGCCGGCGGGCGTCCGGAAGTCGGCCGCGAACAGGGCAAGAGTGGTAAAGAGTCCAAGGGCAACGCGCATTTGGGTACTCTCAATTATTACCGTGCTTACGCAACCTACGCCAGACCAGAAAACGAAGCTCTACGTGCTGGAGAGCTATGTCCTCCATCAAGGGGCCCAAACGGCAGCGCTCCACTCTTGGATTCAGGAGACTTGGCTGCCCGCTCACGACGGCCCGGCCGTTGTCCTCGACGCGGTGATCGCGGCGCAGATGCCGCAGGTGGCCACCCTGCGCGGCTACGCGTCGTTAGAAGACTGGGCGGGTACTCGGCTGACGCCGCCCGGGAGCGCCAACTCGGCGGTGACGCTGTTGGAGCCCGCGAGCTACTCTCCGGAACTCGTCGCCGGGGCCAGCGAGAAGGGTCGGATCTTCGAGATGCGCCTGTACCATTCGCCGTCGTGGCCGCAGTGGCAACTACTGCACGAGCGCTTCGCCGGGCCCGAGATCAAGATTTTCCATCGCCTTGGGATCAACCCGGTGCTCTATTCGAGCACCATCGCCGGGCCGCATATGCCGAACTTGGTGTACCTGACGCCGTTTGCGGATCTGGGCGAAAGGGAACGGGCCTGGGCCGCGTTCATGGCCGACCCGGAATGGCACAAGGTCCGGGCCGAGTCGATTGAAAGCGGCGGGCAGATCTCGCAGTGGATGGAAATTACACTGTGGCGGGCGGCGGCGTACTCACCGGTTCGCTAACCACGCGGGTGGCCGGG
>CANNLB010000407.1 GCA_947505565.1 Acidobacteriota bacterium
TCAACGTCGCCTTCGCCCCCGAGATTCCGTCGATCGGCTCGGTTGTCGCTGGCGAACTCGAATCGCAGCGCCGCCCCACCGATACCTTCCCCACTTACGTCTCGTTCAATCTCACGACCAATCAAGTCGGGGCGCTCTCGACAGGCTTCCTCCCTCCTCGTCACGCCGTCTTCGACCTCAACCCGGACGAAGCCTTGGCCGGCATGCGACTCGATCAGAAGGCGACCGAACTGCTCGAAGAGCGTTGGCGGTTGCTCTCAAGTCTGCGCACCGCCCGCAGCGGCCGCCACGAAGGCCTCGACAAGTCCATCACCGGTTTCGAGGATTTCTCCTCCATCGCCAAGCACCTGCTCTCTGACTCCCGTTGGCCCAAGGCCTTCGGCATCCCGGATGAGGACCGCAAACGTTACGGCAACACCTCCGTTGGTCTGTCGTCGATTCTGACGCGAAACCTGCTGCAGCAGGATGGCGGCACGCGCTACATCCACATCTGCCACGACGGCTGGGATCACCATAAAGACATCTGGACCCAGAACGCCCCGACGAACCATTTTAAACAAGCCAGCCAAATGGACCCGGCCCTGGCGAGTCTCATCGAAGACCTCGCCGTGGCGAAATCGCCCGTTCATCCCGGCAAGTCTCTCCTCGACGATACCCTCGTCGTTTGCATGGGGGAGTTCGGACGCACCCCTGGCGCGTTGAACTTCCAGCATGGCCGTGATCATCACAAGGCCTGCTTTCCCGCCATGTTCGCCGGGGCCGGCGTCAAAGGCGGGCGCGTGATCGGGGCCAGCGACGCCGACGGTGCCAAGTGCGTCGATACCGGCTGGCAGCATTCCATGCAGCCCCGCATCGAAAACGTCGTTGCCACCATCTATTCCGCGCTCGGCATCGATTGGTCTAAAGAGGTGCATAAGACCCCGTCCGGCCGCAGCTACGTCTACGTTGACCCGCTTGGCGCCAACAGCTTGATTCCGACCGACGAACTCTCCAATCTCTATGCCTAGCTGGTGGGCCGCGCTCTTCTTCTTGGCCGCGGCGGACATGGCCCCCATCCCGGCAGGGGAGTATCTCCGCGGTCGCAACTTTCCGTGGTCCGACTACGACGTCGCCTGGTACCCGAACCCGGCCAAGGACGATACTCCGGCGCGCCGCTTGAAAATGGCCGCGTTTTCGCTCGACGTCGCCGAGGTGACGAACGCGCGCTACCAAGCCTTCGTCAAGGCCACCGCCCGCCCAGCGCCGTACCACTGGAAACAAGCCCAGCCGGCCGCTGAAAAGCTGAACCACCCCGTTTATAACGTCTCCTACGACGATGCGGTTGCCTTCTGCGCCTGGGACGGCGGCAAACGGTTGCCGACCGAAGCCGAGTGGGAGCGCGCCGCTCGTGGCCCGTTTGAAGGCAAAATCTATCCGTGGGGAGACCGCGCCATCACCCCGGCCGATGCCGTCTATGAGGGTAAGGATGGTCCCGCCCCCGTCTGTTCCAAAGCTAAGAATGGCTTCGGGCTTTGCGACATGACCGGCAATCTGTGGGAGTGGTGCGCCGACTGGTACGACCGCAAATACTACGAAACGGCATCGGCGGAAAATCCCACCGGCCCCGCCTCCGGGCAGTACCGTGTGCTACGCGGCGGCAGCTGGTTTGACGTGCCGCCGCTGTTCCTTTCGCTACCGTATCGCAGTTGGGCCCGCCCGCCGGAACGCAGCCCTACGATTGGCTTTCGTTGCGCGAAGTAGTGTGGCATAGTAAAGTTGAACATGTTCAATTGAACGTGTTCAGAAAAGGGGTCCTCTATGATCGTCGTTCTTGCTTACCTAGCGCTGTTGATCGCGATAGCCGTTTGGGTGGCGCGTACGCTGCACCAGAACAGTTGTCCTTTCCATCTCGACGCCTCGGCCGACCAAGCTGATCTCGCCGATTCGATCAACCCTTTGGTGGTCGTGGGTTTCGATCTCATCGACCTCGGCTGGACGCCTCCGCCCATTTCTCCAGCCCATCTTGTAGGTGCGCGATGACCAGCCTCACGCTTCACTATGATGCCCAGTGCGGCCTCTGCAGTTCCATGCGGAACTGGATTCAGTCCCAGCGCCACGCCTTGCCGCTGCACTTTTTGCCGAAGCCCCCTGAAGAGCGCAACCTGACGGTGATCGCCGACACCGGCGAAGTGTGGCAGGGTGATTCCGCTTGGCTCATGGTCCTGTGGGCGCTCGAAGATTACCGTTCGTGGTCCTACCGTTTGTCCAGCCCGGCGCTCCTGCCGATGGCGCGGCAAGCCTTCGCCACGCTCTCCCGCAGCAGGACGCAGCTATCCAGTTGGCTCGGCCTCAAAGCGGACGCCGATTTGGTCTACAAGCTCCAACAGGTAGAACTTCCCTCTTGTAGTCTCCGGTAATGGGAACCATGCGCCAGCGACGCTCTGCCGAAACCCGGGTGACGATTGTTGAGGCTGCGCTTGAACTGTTTCGCGAACGTGGCTTCGCCGAATCCACCATGCGCGAAATCGCCTCCCGCTCCGGGGTCTCGACCGGCTTGGCCTACTACTATTTCGAATCGAAAGATGCCATCGTTCTCGACTACTACCGCTGCGCTCTCGAAGACCTCGGTCCTCTGCTAGAGCCCGCCCATACGAGCAAGAAACTCGAAGAGCGGGTGATCGCCATTCTCGACGCCAAGTTCGCCTACTTCGAGCCCAACCGCCGCTTTCTGGGTGCGCTGATGAGCAGCGCGGCGGACCCGGCGAGCCCGCTGTCTCCGTTCAGCGAACCGTCGCGTCCCATTCGCGAATTCGATTTCGCCCAGTTTCAACGGGCGCTCGATGAAACCGGAGTGAGCATCCCCAAGGACCTCGCGCCTCATATGGCGAAGATCCTCTGGATGTACCAGATGGGGATGTTGCTGTTCTGGATATACGATCGCTCCGAGGGCCAGTCCCGCTCTCGCCAGCTCATCAAACGCAGCATCGCCATGGTCGTTTTCTTGCTCAAACTCTCGAACCTTCCATTGCTCAAGCCCGGTCGGAAGGCCGTTCTGGAACTCGTCGCGATCCTGGAAGGCTGATCTCGAGTCCGCCATCGACCTTGGCGGCGTTCCTTCGCCGGTCATAATATAAAGGGTATGGAACTCGTTCCCGGCACCGGTGACGAAAAGTGTGGCGGATGGGTACTTTACAACTGGTAGCATTCGTTTGGGCGCAAGCGCTTCTTCCCACCACGTGGGTCAATACATTCGACCGCGTTTACCCGCAAACCCTGAAATGCGAGGTCCAGCCTGCTCCGCCCTATCTCAACTTCGGATTCCGCTTTCAATCGGGCTACTTCTTCTCGCTGGCGGCGAATCAGCTTCAAGGCGCCGGCCATCGGCTGGCGATCGTTACCAAAGTCACCCCCGAGAACGGGCCGCCGGTGTTTTTCGGCCAGGGCTTCGATCTGCCGGTGATCCCGAAAACGAACCAGTCCATCGAGACAGGGGGGGGCTACCTGTTGGGAGAAGGCCGTTACAAGGTGGAATGGCTGCTCTACGATGAACAGGGCCGGGCCTGTCGTCGATCGTGGACGACAAAGGTTGCGCTCAACCGAGCCGATCGGAAGATCAAGCTCGCCCTTCCGCCGAACACGGTTGCCGAGTTCTCTCTCCGTGGCGCGCCGCCACCGCCGAGGCAGACGAAGCCAGGCGGTCCGTTGACCGTCTTCCTGAACGCGGCCCCGATCTCGCTGCGCCGAACCCGCCTTCGGCCTTCGGACGAGATGCTGCTGGTCGGGGCTTTGTCGTCGCTGCTGGAGCGACTCGGTCCCCGGCCGGTCAAGTTGGTTGTCTTCAACCTCGATAAACGCCAGGAGCTTTACCGCCGGGAGAAATTCCAGCTTACCGAGCTCAACCAGGTCGGCCGGGCGATCAGTGAGTTGGAACTGGGGTTGGTGGAGTATCAAGTGCTGCAGCAGCCCAAGGGCCACGTTGAGTTTCTTGCCGATTTGCTGAATCAGGAAGCCAACACGGATACGGTCGTGTTGCTCGGCCCCACGACGCGATACTTCGAAAAGATGCCGGCAGGGAAGATCGAAAATGGTTCGGCCCGGCTCTTTAACCTGCAGTTGTTGCCGTTTCTACGGGCTGGTGTTCCTTTCCCGGATATCCTCGATTCCGCCGTCCGCCGGCGCAAGGGCAAGAGCCTGCTGCTGCGGACTCCGGCCGACTTCGCTCGTGCTATCGAAGCCCTCTGAATGGCCCTCTGAATGGCCCTTGTGGCAGCAAAGTGATAATG
>CANNLB010000408.1 GCA_947505565.1 Acidobacteriota bacterium
AAAGCGAAAAATTCGGCGGCCCCAAATACACCGCATCCCCCTCCGGGGCGCCCCCCTCCACCCATTCCGCAATCCGTACAATCTCTTCCTGCGTCAGCGAAAAATCATTCGAAAATTCGCCATATCCCTTCGCCGCCGGCCACGGAGGCATCTGCCGCTGCAGCACCGCCTCTTTAATCGCCACCACCCACGGCTTTACCGCCGAAAAACTCCCCAAGTCCATCGGAGCCCTGCCACCTTCCTGATGGCACCCCACGCAACGCTTCTCGAAAATCCGCGAAATCTCCCGAGTCCACGTCAGCTTCGTCGAAATCGCGTCATGACCCCACATCAGCCTCGTAGACAGAACCGCTCCCACCAACAACCAATAAACTCTAATCACCCGTCGTCTTCTTCGGCGGCTGCATCAGACTCCGCTCCGTCACCCCAGCCTCCACCGCCACATCAAAAAAATCAACTATCATCTCTTCCCTGTTCTGCTCCCTAAAGCGGACCGCCTTCGTCAGGTCAGGATTCGCCTTGTTGTTCGCCCAATTATCAAAGTGCGCGATCGCCTGTATCTTCCTCCCTTTCGGCATCACGTTCTCTCCCGCCGGGCAGCAAATCAACTGCCAGACAAAGTCGTACTGCGGAACCTGCAGCAAAATCTCGCTCTCCCCCGTCGGATAAATCGCCTTGAATTCAAAATCCTTCCCCCGCAAATGCATATGCGGCAACAACGAAGACAGCTTGCGCTCTTCATAATTCATGAAGCGTCACCTCTCCTTTCACCTCGAAAGTCTCTGCATGTGAGGGAATTTCAAATCGGGAATTCTGCCCCGCCAACGTCAAAACCAGCTCCTTGGTCGACTGCTTCGCGAAAACGAGCCCGACTCTCGACGCATCCGTCGGCTCCTTCCCATTTGCCGTATTGTGTATTTGCAAATTGATGCCCGAACCCGCCGGCACCAGTCGCGCCTTTCCCGGCTCCAACAGCCAAGGCGGCATCCCCGGCGAATTTCCCGTCAGCCACTGACCACCAAATGTATTCTCCTTCCGCTCCCGATCCTGCGCATCCAGCACCACCGGGGGGATACACTCCTCGCCGGGCTTAGCGGCCTTCAGCCAACGGCTCCCCAGCCTCACCTCCGCCTGCTCCACCCAAACATCTTTTTTGTTCCCCACCGGAATCACAGAGTACGTGGATTCAATCGTCCCTTTCGCCGGAATCGTCATCGGCTTCGCCGTCTCTAACACCACGTCGGGCTTGCCAATGTTCCAGCCGGCCAAAAACGTCACCGCCTTCGGCGCGTCTTTCGCGTTCCCCTCTTGCGCCCCCATATCCGACCACACCACCAGCGTAGCAATGTCAGCCTGCGGCATCGACCCGTCGTTCGCAAATTTCCCGAAATGCGGATCCGCCGGCCAAGGTGGCATCTGGCGGGAAACTACGGCCTCCTTCATCGCCCTCGCAAAGGAGCGCCTACCCTTGCACGACAAAAGATACAGCCGCGCGGCCTCGCCCGCGCGCGGACAATTCTGGTAATTCCGCGGCATAATCGGCAGCACCTCCTTCTGGAACGTCACTTGCTCAGGAATACTCGCCGCCCACATGGCGGATGTCCCGAAAAGGGAGAAACCGAAGAGAAGGGGCAAGAGAAACCGCGCCATGAAAACCCACTACCCATCATACGGATGCCACCGACAATATGTTCTCCCGAAAAAAACGCTAAACTTTCGTGGGATCCTTCCGATGAGGATCTTCGGGCGAATTAGTTTTCAGCTTCGAGGTGCACAATGAAAATCAACGATCTTTACTCCAGCTCGCAGGCTGCCGCGACCTACCAAAACCAAAACACCCAACGAGCGCAGGAAGCCGAAGGGGCGCAAGCAGCCAAGACAGCAGCAAATACTAGGGTTTCCGGCGGGTCTGACGAGGTCAGCCTGTCGAGTCTGGCCAATATTCTGCAGGACGCCGTTGCCGAATCACCCGAGCGGACCGCCTACCTCCAAAAACTCTCGAGCCAATTCGAGGCCGGTACTTATAAGGTAGACGCCAAGAAAATCGCCAGTGCGCTGGTCGATGAGACGTTAGGCACCAATGGCACCATCGGTAGCTAACAGACACCCCAAATTGTTACTGAGCAGCTACCGTCAGGGAGTGGTCTTCAACCACGCGCTCATAGCCGACCCGCCAAGCTAGAGGAGGCAACTTTGGACCCGCAAAATCGTTCCACTCCGGTACCTGTTCCCGATTTGGAACCGGTAATTCAGAATTTGTCCCAGATTGAAACCACTTTGGCCCTGCTCCATCTCCAGACTGCCTTTGGTGCATTGAGTAGCCTGGCCGAAGACCTTCAAGGCAGCAAACAGCTCGAACCCAGCCAACAGCAGGCCACAGAGCGGGCGTTACTCTCCTTTCAAGCCCAGTTGCGGGTCGCCAATCTCCTGGCGCGGCAGGGGCTCGCTCATTGTAAAAGTTGGTCGGAGGCGCTTGTGCCTTCCGCTGATTCCTATGGCAGCACCGGCCAGGAGACGCCCGTTGAACTCGACCTGCACAGCGTAAGGTTGGACGGCTAGCGTGGGCAGCATCTCCAACGCCATGTTCTCTACCGCCGAGGCAATGCGAATCATCCAGCGGCAGGTCACGGTCGCGCAGAACAACATCTTGAACGCCTCCACCCCCAACTACGCCCGGCTCGACCAGGCGACTCTGGCAAATCGCTTCAACCCGGACACCGAATCAACTTCTGGAGGGATCGCCTCCGGGCCGTTGCAATCCGGCCGCAATCGGTTCCTGGAAACCGCGGTCTGGCAACGGCAGACCTCCGCCGGATATTCCGAACAGTCGCTCGTCAGCCTCAAAGCCATTGAATCGGCGGTGCCCGTCACGGCCAACAGTGGCATCCCCGCTGCGCTCGATAACTTTTATGGCAGTGCCTCCCAATTGTCCATCGCGCCAAACTCGACCCAGGCGAGGCAGACCGTACTCGACCGCGCTGAGGCCGTCGCCAATAGCTTCAATCAAGCGGCCAACGAATTCGGTACCCTTACGGCGCGGGCCGGCACGGAACTCACGAATACGGTCAATCAGATCAACAAATTGGCCGGAGAAATCGCGTCGATGAACACGGAACGCCGCGCTAACTTTCGCAACGGCGAAGACGCGGGTCTCGACGCTCGCCTCCACAGCACCCTCGAAAAGCTCTCCCAGCTTACCGAACACAACTCCCTGAGCCAGGAAGATGGCTCCGTGGTCGTTCTCCTCGCCGGCCAAACTCCCTTAGTCGTGGGCGACCAAGCCTACCCGATCACCGCAAACTACAACAATACCGAGTTCAAAATCCTCGACGGTCAGGGCACCGACGTTACGGCCAAGATCACCACCGGAAAGCTGGGCGCACTGCTCGAAGTCCGCAATGTCACCTTGCCGGGCTACGCCAACCAGCTCGACACCTTAGCCACCGGATTCGCCGATCAGGTCAACGGAATCCTCGCCGGCGGGTTGGACCAGAACGGTGCGACTCCCACTCAGAATCTTTTCTCCTATAGTGCCGTCCTCGGCGCGGCCGCCACGCTCAAGGTAACCGGCATCACCCCCCCGGAACTCGCCGCGGCGGCTGCAACCGAACCAGGCGGGAACTCCAACGCCAACCGCTTGTCGAGACTATCGAGCACCCCCGCCATCGGCGGACTCACTCTCTCGCAATACTATGGCTCGCTGGCCTCCGGTCTGGGGACAAAACTCGACACAACTGAGGGCCGCAGCGCCTCGGATGGCCAACTCCTTATCCAGGCTCGAAACCTGCGCCAGGAAACCTCTGGCGTCTCCATCGACCAGGAAGCCGCCAAGCTTCTCGAATACCAACGAGGTTTTCAGGCTGTCGGTCAGGTCTTGGGGATCCTCAATCAAATGTCAGATACCCTCCTCAGCATTCTTCGATAGGGAGCAACGGTTTAAATGATCAACAATCTCAGCAGTCGAAACGAGCAGTTCCTCGCCAACATGGACCGGATTCAAGCCCGTATCGACAAGGCGAACGCCCAAGTCTCGAGCGGCCTCCGCATCACCTCCGCCTCGGATGCTCCCGACGAGGTCGGCCCTCTCTTGCAGAGTCGAGCGGAACTTGCGGTGGCCGAGCAG
Organism: Acidobacteriota bacterium; assembly: GCA_947505565.1. GTDB lineage: Bacteria > Acidobacteriota > Terriglobia > Bryobacterales > Bryobacteraceae. The sequence continues at coordinate 4,124 of CANNLB010000408.1, forward strand.
TCGAAATCGAATCTGAATCGTGTGAAAGGCGAAGTAGACTCGGCGGAGAACGCCTTGCAGAGCGTCGTCAAATTAGCCGAACGAGCCCGCGTTCTCGGCGCGCAGGGACTCACCGGGACGCAGACCGCTGCTACG
>CANNLB010000409.1 GCA_947505565.1 Acidobacteriota bacterium
CGCCGTGAGCTTCGGTTTTTTTTTCGAAAACAGATCGAAAAGACCCATTTAAGCCCCGCTTACGCCTTCGTTAGGAAGATCGGAATCCCCTGCTTATTGCTGTAATTCGGCCGGTAGCGGTCCAGATTGTACATCGTATCGATGTCCACCTTCCGCGGTCCCAGCTTCGGATCCGGAATCTCCACCATCGCGTAGCAGCCATGGTTGATCGCCGCCATCAGGCCGCTCTTGCCTTCCAGGATCGCGTCGAACGCCATGTTGCCGAACGTTGTCGCCACCATCTTGTCAACGAAATCCGGGCTGCCGCCGCGGAGGTCGTAGGTCAGATCGCTGACGATCGCTTCCAGCCCCGCTCGCTTCTTGGCTTGTTCGGCGAACAGTTCGCCGACGTTCATCTTTCTGCGATGGCCGTAGTCATCCGGCTCGCCGTACTCTTGCACTTCGTACCCCTGCCACGCCGCTCCCTCGGACAGCACCACGAGAGCGTAGTTCGACGGGTTGTTTTTCTTGTCCCGAGACACCAGTTCGAGCATCCGATCGAGGTCGAACGCATGTTCTGGAATCCCACAACGGATCGAAGTCACGTAAGCCGTATAAAGCGCCGTATACCCGGCATCGCGGCCGAAAATCCGAAACACGCCCACCCGCTCGTGCGAACCGACGGTCGTCCGCTGCCGTTGGATCGCGTCATGCGCCCGGGAAATGGCCGTCGAAAAACCGATGCAATACTCCGTGTTCCGCACGTCGTTATCCATCGTCTTCGGCACCGCAACGACCTTGAAGCCCAGCTTGTCGAGCTTCTGCGCGTAGCTCAGCGTGTCGTCGCCGCCAATGGCCACGAGGCAATCCACGCCCAGCTTTTCGAGGTTCGCCAGCACGTGCTTCGAAATGTCGTAAGCCTGAAAGGTCTCGCCTTTCTTCGTCACCGATTCCGGGGTGAAGCTATCCGCGCTTAAGAAGCTTGGCAGCTTGCGCATCCGGGCCGGGTTCGTGCGGCTCGAGTGTAGGAGGGTTCCGCCGAAGCGATCAATCGTCCGCGTGTTCTCGCGGGTCAAGGGAGTCAGATATTTTTTCTTCGACTCCTCGTCGTCAAGGTTCAGGTGCGTGAGCCCTTCCCAACCGCGCCGAAAGCCCAGAACATCGATGCCGAGTTCGGAAGCGCGGTAGGTGACACCCTTAATCACCGAATTTAAGCCGGGGACGTCGCCGCCCCCCGTCAGGATGCCGATACGCTGAATTGCCATGAATCTCCTAAGGAAAATGGGGTAATTTTCATTATACGGCGCGGAGGCCCAGCCGAAAAGGGAATCGAGGACGGGAGACGTGGTATCGGATAATTCAAAAGCGTGGATCGCTGTCGGCGTGACTGTTTGGGCGATCGCGTCGCATGCGATTCTCGTCGGCTGAATGGTCCCACACACGCTACCTTTACAAGCCGCGACCATGCCGATTCAGACATCGGATTGGACGGCCACCCACCTCCTCCGAACTGATTGCGACTGCTCCGCTGCGGCCTACCGCCATCTGATCGCCCGTCGGGCCCACCCCGATTGGCACGAAAACGTCCCTCTCAACCTTACCGGTTGGAGTGCATTCCCCCGTTGAAACGCGCTGGCTTCCGGGTAGAAGTCACCGGGGTCCGCAGCGGTCCCCGCCTGGTTCTTAGCGGGCCCTGCGGCCAAAGGTGGCAAGGAGGCTGCGCGCCGCGTCGCGCTGGCTACAATCTCGGCTCCTTCCCGGCGCATGGCTGCGCCACCAACACTCCGTCACCAGCAAGACAACCATCCTCCACTCCGTCGACATCCCCGGCTGCATCCGCGGCTGGCAAGCCATGCACCGCCGCCACGGCAAGCGCTCCTTAAACAAACACCTCGACCCCGCCATCCGCTTCGCCGCCTCCGGCTTCCCGATGCAGGAGATGATCGGCCGCGTTTGGGACTCCGAACTCGTCTGCAAAGATCATGAAGGGCTCCGCGTCTTCTACGCCAACGGCAAGGCGCCCCAGGTCGGCGACATCTACCGCAACCCAGACCTCGCCAAAGCCATCCTCATGAAGTCGCAGAACCTCGGCGGCCTGCTGTCTCCCCCTGATCTCTAGAGATTTCGAACCCGAATGGGTCGCGCCCATCGCCACCGCCTATCGCGGTTCGCAGGTGCACGAACTGACCCCCAACGGCCGGGGATTGGCCGCTTTGTCGATGCTCAATATCCTCGAAAACTTCGACCCGGCCCCGCCCTTCAGCTCCACCGAACTCCACCGCAAATCGAGGCCATGAAGCTCGGCTACGCCGACCTGAAGTACGTCGCCGACATTGGGGTCACCAGGGCCCCCACCGTAGACATCATCGCCAAACCCTATGCCGCCCAGCGCGCCAAGCTTATCAAAGCCGACCAAGTCCACTGCGCAGTCGAAGCCGACAACCCGCCCGTCTCCTCGGATACGATTTATTTCACGGTCGTTGATCGTGAAAGCAACATCGTTCGTGGCTTCCGCAACCATCCCCGCCGCGATCACCGCCCGGATGCTGGCCCGCGCCACCATGGCCGAAGCCCTCGCTACGGTGCGACTCTCTCGTCAAGCGGACACGCTCCATCACCCACGTCGACACCATCTACCAATCCGTCCAATAGTTCTCGCAGTCTTCTCAAGCACAGACCGCCGCCGTCGAACAGAGCACCGCCTCACTCCATCAGCCAGTCGACGATGTCCGTGGCATCTCGGTCGCCGCTCAGCACTCCGGTCGCCACTCCTCCAACGCGGTCGAATCCATCGGTGAGAGCGCTTCGCAGATGCCCGCCTTAGACCAGCGAATCAGCCAACTCGTCATCGCCGGTGAAGCGATTAAAAAGATCGCTGCCACCGTACAATCCTTCGCCTTCCAAACCAACCTGCTCGCCCTCAATGCCGCTGTCGAAGCCGCCCGCCGGACCGAAGACCACGTCAATCTCGATCTTCCGCGAAACCGCCAGCGTCCGTTCGCTCAGCCTGGAAGCCCGCAAGCACCTCGACCAGGCAGTCTCCTCCGAAATCGCCGTTCTCGCCCCAAAAGCGCAATCCCAACTCCAGCAACTCCACAGCGTCCGGCTAGCGATTCAAGAAACTAGCAAGATCAGCCAAAATAACGCCGCTACCGCATCCTCCACCAATGAGTCCGCTCAAGCCCTTCAATCCACGAACCGAAGCCTCCGCCAAACTGTTGCCGGCCTCGTCTCGCTTTCAAATCACTAGCCTCGCAATGCTAAAATTTGAACGATGATTAAAGCGCGAGCAGGCGACAAGGTGAAGGTTCACTACGAAGGCACCCTCACCGACGGCACCATTTTCGATTCCTCCGAGGGCCGCGAACCCCTGGAGCTGACCCTCGGCACGGGACAAGTGATCCCCGGCTTCGATGCGGCCATCACGGGTCTCTCCCCTGGCGAATCGGTCGTCACCACCATTCAACCTGCCGAAGCATACGGCGAATCGAACCCGGAGATGATCCTCGAAGTCGAACGCGATCGCTTCCCCGAAGATATGGAACTCGAAGAAGGTCTCGAACTCCAACTCTCCGGCGGAGGCCAAGCCTTCATGGTTCGCGTCATCGGCATCGCCCCCGACAAGGTCATGCTCGACGGCAACCATCCCCTCGCCGGCGAAGCCCTCACCTTCAAAATTACCCTCGAGTCGATCGCCTCCAAGCTGATCTTTTAGCTCGGATGCACGCTAACCTTGCCCTCGCCCTCCGCCTCGAAAGCGCCTCCGCCGCGCTCGCCCGGTGGAGCGCCGAAGTCCATCCGACCCTCTTCCTGGCGTCCGCTGCCACGTCAATCCCCTGTGGCAGCGGCACCGCCTGCTTCCTCGACGAGTCCTCCCCCCTGACCCAAATCAAAGGCGCCGGCATGATCGCCCCCACCTTTGAAACCGACATCGACGCCGCCGAAGCCTTCTACGCCGAACGCATGGCACCGGTTACTTTCATCCTCTGCCCCTTCGCCGACGCCGCACTTTTCACTTACCTCTCCCGCCGCGGCTACGAAATCGGCTCGTTCGAAAACACCCTCTTTCGCCCCCTCTCCGCCGCCGACATTTTACCGCCTGATGCCGACATCACCTCCGCCGAAGAGGCTGAAGAATGGGCCCGCACCGTCGGGGAATCGTTCTTCGACGTCGTCACCCCCGCCGGACTCGAACTCGGCCGCACCCTCTATCACCTGCCGAACACGCAAAGCCTGCTCATCCGCGACGGCGAAACGGCCTTCGCCGGGGCCCAACT
>CANNLB010000410.1 GCA_947505565.1 Acidobacteriota bacterium
GTCCCAGGTGAACGCCTTCTTCTCAAACACGCTCCGATTCGAAAGCAGCGCCGGACCCGCCGCCTGCAACCCGAACCGCGCATCCTCCACCACCGGCTTCCGACTCCTCACCGCCTGGAAGAAGTTGCGATGATGGTCCAAATGGTCGCTATATCCCCGCTCTGGCCGATACGTATCCTGCCCCACCGGACGCATCGAACTCATCGAAGCCCGCAGCAGAGGATATCGGGCCCCATACGCTCGCAGAAACTCCTCCTGCACCTTCTTCGTAAACGTGTTGATCGTATAACCCGGCTCGGTCTCTCGCGTCACCCGATTCACCGTCACGCCACCATCCACCGTCAAAATCCCTTCGCTCCCCACAAACCGAAACCCGCTCGTCTCCCCCGCGCCATTCACGAAATTCACCCGCAGCGCCAAGTTGAACGCCGGCATCTTTCCCCGGCTCGGATAGTCGTACATCCCCAACATCACGTCAGGGACATCCCGCCCGTCTTTCCAATACCGCAACCCGCCCGTCGCATATACCCGGCTCGGTCCCTGTGCCCCCGTTATAAAGTGCATCCCACTAAACAAATGCACGAACAGGTCCCCCGCCACCCCCGTCCCGTAGTCCTGATAGTTGCGCCACCGGAATAACCGCATCGGCTCAAATGGCCGCTTCGGCGCCGCCCCCAAAAACTGGTCCCAATCCACATTCGTCGGCGTCGCATCCGGAGGAATCGAATACTGCCAAGCTCCAATCGCCGAGTTCCGGTCCCACCAAGCCTCCACTAAATTCAACTCGCCAATCGCCCCGCTCTCCAGCAACTCTTTCGCTTTGGCATAAACCACGCTCGAAACCCGCTGCGAGCCCACTTGTAAAATCCGCCCGCTCGCCTTCGCCGCCGCCACCAACGCGATTCCGTCCTCCACCTTTTGCACTATCGGCTTCTCAACGTAAACGTCCTTGCCCGCTGACAGCGCCTCGGTCGCAATCCGCGCATGCCAATGGTCCGGCGTCGCGATAATCACCGCGTCGACATCCTTCCGGGCCAGTACCTGCCGATAGTCCCGAGTCGAGTAAAGATGACTCCCAAACCGTTCCTTCGCCCGGTCCAGCCGACCCTGGTAGATATCGGCGACGGCCACCATCTCCGTCAGCCCCGTCTTTAGCGCCGATTCCGTATCGCCGGTGCCCATCCCCCCCATCCCGATCGTCGCAAAGCGAATCTTGTCGTTCGGTGAGACCACCTGAGACAAACCGGCCGCCGGCGTTAGCGCGGCGGCCTGGAGAAAATAACGGCGCGATGAGGACATGGTCCCTACCCTTTGGCTGGCGTTGAAGTCGTCGTGGCAGCCGGAGCTGCCTTCGTCTCGGTCTTAGTTTCCGTCTTGGTCTCCGACTTGGTTTCTACCTTCGTCTCCGACTTGGGCTCTTTCCCCCCGGACGAAGCTGGGCTGCTCGACCCAGTCTTGTTGTAGTCGGTGATGTACCATCCGCTGCCCTTAAATTGAAAGGCGGGAGCGGACAGTAAACGGTCGATCTGCCCGCCACATTCATCGTGAATCGTCAGCGGCTCATCCGAGAACTTACGCAGTTTCTCAAAATTGCGATCACAGGTAGGACAGTAATACTCGTAAATCGGCATGTCTATTTAGGTGTGGGAATATTCAGCGGACCAAGGCCAATGTCGCCCTTACCCGCCGTCTTGGCCGCCGTCGCCGACTCCGGAATCACTCCCTTCGTCGCGATCTCAATGGCCTTCTTCAAAAGTTCGTCTTCGGTCGATTTCTTCGGCTCCACCGTCGGCTTCGGCGCGTCCTCGTCTTCTTCCCCGGCCGGTAAGCCCTGCTGCTCCAGCATCGGGACCGACGGCGTCACGCCCGTATCCTGAATCGCCTTCCCCAACGGGCCATAATACTTCGCCACCGACAGGATTACCGCCGCGCCGTCGTCCATCTTGATGGCCTTCCGCACCGCCGCGTCCCCGTAGGTCCGCTCGCCCACCACCGCCGCCCGCTTGGTCTCGAGCAACGCCGCTGCGGCCACTTCTCCGGCCGCCGCCGTGCCGCGGTTCACAATCACCGTCACCGGAAGCCGCGTGACCACTTTGGCCTTATCCGCTTCCAAATTTTCCCGCTTCTGCTTCTGGCCTTCGATGTAACCCAATAACGCCTGATCCTGAAACAGATTGGCCACCGTTGCGCCCTCGCGTGGGTCGCCCGTCGCGCAATTCCGCAGGTCGAGAATGAACTTCCTCGCCCCTTGCTTCTCCAGCGACTTCACCGCCGTCGCCACATCCGCGCTTCGCGTCCCGGCCAGAGATTGGGCCTGCACATATCCAATGCCTTCCGCCAGCATCTTGCTCGTCACCGCCGGCAGCACGACCGCCGCCCGCGTCAAAGAAACCTTTTGCGGCTCAGGCCGCGAAAAACGTAACACCGAAAACTCAACCTTGGATCCGGCATCGCCCTTCAGCATGATCTCGGCGTAAGCCAGCGGCATGTCGCGGGTGTTCACATTGTTGATCGTCTCGATCATGTCGCCTGTAGTCAAGCCTGCCTTATCGGCCGGCGAACCCGGAATAGAACCTACGATCGCCACGTAGCCAAAACGCTTGGCTAAAATTAAACCGACGTCGGCTTTAGCGTCGATCATCGCCTTGGTGTACTGCTTGTACTGGTCCGGGCCAAGGTAGGAAGCGTACGGGTCGAGCGATTCCAGCAAACCGTTTAGCGCGCCCAGCGTGACATTCTTCATATCCGGCTCTTCCACGTAGTCGCTCTTGATCTTGGAGAGAACTTCGGTGAAGACCCCGATATGCCGATAGGTCTCCTCCGGGCTCGACTCCTTCTTCGTGGAGGCACCCAAAAGCAGCATGCCGACTAGCAGAACGGAAAAGGTGATCATGGCGAACTGAAGCTTGCGATTCAAGATAGGGCCTCCTGAGCGGCACACCAGTATTGTAACAGACGCTCTCCCCAATAGACGCGGCCCGCGGCAATCCGATACTTCGAATTTGACGCTTCCGCCTGCGGGGCTCATAATGATGGGTATGAAGGGCTGGGTACTCGGGATGTCTTGGGAACAACTGCTATTTGCCCACTGGCCCGTGTCGGCTGCTCCTCTTCAGGTCCTCCTGCATCCTGATCTCGAACTCGACACCTTTGACGGCCAAGCTTGGCTCGCCGTCGTCCCGTTTCGAATGGCCAATGTCGCGCCTCGGTTTCTCCCGCGTCTACCTGGGGTGAGCCGCTTTCTCGAACTTAACGTTCGGACCTACGTGAAGCACAAGGGTGTGAGCGGAGTCTGGTTCTTCAGTCTGGACGCCACCAGTTGGCTCAGTGTCCGCGGCGCCCGCATGGCGTATTCGCTTCCCTACTTTGATGCCAAAATCTCGGCCACCCAAAGCGGGTCGCTGATTCATTATCAATCGGAGCGGAAAGATTGGCGATCCGACCCCGCCACCCTGGATATCTCTTACCAACCGACCGGTCCGGTGCGGCGCAGCGTCCCCGGGACGCTAGATTATTGGTTGACTGAGCGTTATGGTCTATTTGCCCAGACCCCGGGTGGCCGGCTGGTTTATTCAGCGATTGAGCATGATCCTTGGCCGCTCCAACCCGCCCGTGCCGAGATCAAGGATCTCAACATGACCGCCTGGATGGGCCTCGAACTCCCGCGCGTCCCCCCGCTCCTTCACTACGCGGACGTCGTGCATGTCCACGGCGGCCCCCCAACGTGGATCCGCTAGACCTCGCCCAACCAACTCCGAAACCGCCCATCAATCAGGTCCCGAATCCCCCGAAACGCCTCCAATCGCGCCGCCGGATCCACAAAACTTAAGAGCAAATAGGTCGCGCCACCCGGAAACCCGGGCATCCGTGTTTTGCGTTAACGCAAACTGGAATCACAAAATCGAAGCTCCGATCCAGAAACGCTAGTGCAGTGTCCGGTAAAGAACTGGACAGTCATTTCGGTGCTTTTTTTCTCGGCGCCTCGCTTCGGTTTCCTGGTGCGTGGCCCCGTGCAACTGGGCTGAATCTTCTCCAGAGTTGGGCGGCAACGTGACAGTTTTTCCGTGATGGCCTCCACGGTCGCAGTCCAGACATATGGTCGGGGCGTTTTGTTCCACGCCGTCATGAAAGCGTCGATGTATGCCTTCAATTCCTTCACGCTGGGGGAGACACCGCGGCGAATCGCCTTGGCGTCCAATTCCCCAAACCAGCGCTCCACCAGGTTGATTCGCCGCCGCCCGTCGCGAAGTTCT
>CANNLB010000411.1 GCA_947505565.1 Acidobacteriota bacterium
TGTGTCTTCGTTCAGCGTGGATATGAAGTTGAAAAACGGGTGAAAGAGAGAAGCCCTGCGGGCGGGGATTTGTAAGGCATGGGGGTCTATCGATTCGATACTCCCTGCCGGCGCGCGGCTGGTGGTTTCTTGGCCCGAGACCGCCCCCCCTGAATCGGCACGGTGCGAGAGCCCTATGATGACGGGCTCGGACTCGCCTTGGGAGGGTGAGCGTCGCCGGAAGTCCAAATGCGGAGGTTGGATGGCAGTTCGTAACGTCGATCCGCTTTCCTCCGGTTTCATTTGATCCGATACCATCTGTAATTACGCCAGACGCACGAGATCACCGATTCAACTTGCTGACTTGCCTTAACCGCCCGGTCAAGTGGCAGTTCTTTGATTGACTTGCAGCACTTTTTTATACCAAATAGGCCGCCAGCCCTCGTGGAACGTGTTCAAGCAGCTCTAAATTTAATAGCAACTGCTAATTGATGCTGGCACAAAACTAAATCAAATCGTTTCATCCAGCCGTTGGCAGGAGAGGCTTGCCCAGTTCTTTCAGGAATTCATTGTGTTTGAGCGTTGCCTTTTGGATGTCCGCCTCGATCCTGACCAGATCGGCATGGGTATCTTCCAGAACGATCTCCTCCTCACCGACCGCCGTGCTGATGTAGCGTGAGATATTCAGGTTGAATCCTTCCTCGGCGATTCGCTCCATCGAGACTCGCTTGGAATAGCGATCCTCTTCCTTCCTGAATTGGTAGGTTTCGATGATCTTGGCGATGTGCGCTTCCGTGAGGCGGTTCTGGCGTTTACCTTTCTCGAAGTTTTCCGGACCGCTGGCGTTGATGAAGAGTACGTCGTCCGGCTTCTTGCATTTTTTGAGCACCAGGATGCAGACCGGGATGCCCGTGGAATAGAACAGATTGGCGGGCAGGCCGATGACGGTGTCGATGTGGCCGTCCTTGAGCAGTTTGGTGCGAATGCGTTCTTCGGCTCCGCCACGGAAGAGCACGCCGTGGGGCAGGATGATGGCCATCACGCCTTCGTCTTTCAGGAAGTGGAAGCCGTGCAGGAGGAAGGCAAAATCGGCGGCGGATTTGGGGGCGAGTCCGTGGTTTTTGAAACGCACATCGTCGCCCATCGCGTCGGTCGGGTCCCACCGGTAGCTGAAGGGCGGATTGGCGACGATGGCGTCGAAGTAGGGCTTCTTGGCGGGGTTGAGTTCGCGCAGCAGGTCCCAGTCGTTGGTCAGGGTATCGCCGTGGTAAATCTCGAACTCCGAATCCTTCACCCCATGCAGCAGCATGTTCATGCGGGCGAGGTTGTAGGTGGTGATGTTCTTTTCCTGCCCATAAATCCTGCCGATGCCATTCGCTCCCATGCGCTTGCGCACGTTGAGCAGCAGGGAGCCGGAGCCGCAGGCAAAGTCGAGCACTTTCTCCAGCCGTGGCTTCTTGCCGGTGGCGGGTTCCTGGCTGTCGAGCGTGACGATGGCCGAGAGGATGTCGGAAATCTGCTGCGGGGTGTAGAACTCGCCCGCCTTCTTGCCGGAACCGGCGGCGAACTGGCCGATCAGGTATTCATAGGCATCGCCAAGCGCATCAATGTTGGTGGAGAATTCGGCCAAGCCCTCAGCGAGCTTTTGGATGATGGTGCAGAGCTTTGCGTTACGGTCGGGATAGGCCTTGCCCAGCTTATGGGAGGCCAGATCAATCTCGGAGAACAACCCTTGGAAGGCGCTTTGAAAGGAGTCGTTCTCGATGTATTTGAAACTCGTTTGCAGGGTGTTGAGCAGCTCCCCGTCCTGCCGCCGGGCCATGTTGGCGATGCTGGTCCAGAGGTATTCCGGCTTGATGACGTAATGCACCTTGCGCCGCATCTGCTTTTCAAACTCGACGACATCGTCGGGGTTGTTCGCATACCAAAGGGCGAGCGGCACGCGGCGGCCATCGACTTCCAGCTTGGGATAGTCCGCGCCCAATTCGCGTTGGACCGCCGCCTCGTAGTTGTCCGACAGGTAGCGCAGGAACAGGAACGACAGCATGTAGTCGCGGAAATCGTCGGCGTCCATCGCGCCACGCAATTGGTCGGCGATGTTCCAGAGGGTTTTGCCCAGTTGGGTTTGGTTTTGGTCGGTCATTGTTTCGGGCGTCGTTTGATTTGGTTTTCGAGGGCTTTCAGTTCGATCTCGTCTTGTTGATCGGCTGCCAGCGCTTCTTGGGTTTTCCGGCGCTGGTCGTAATCGAGATAGAGGGCGTTCGTCTTGCTGTCCATGTGCTCATGGCTGATCGAGCCCGCGTGAGCGAGCAGCGGGAAGCCGTTGGAGGTGATGATCTGGTCCACATTGCCCTTCCAGAAACTCATGCGCGTCTGCTGCTTGCTCTTGGCGCGCAGTTCGGCGGTTTCCAGGAAGATGACCACCAGCCGGTTCAGAGTGTCGATCTCATCCTCGGTCAGGTAGTTCTTGGCAACGAGGATGTCCGCCTTGCGCACCGTGTCGCCCTTCCAGGCGAGCAGGCCGAAATGCGGATCGGCGGAATTCACCCGGGCGATGATGAGTTCGGCGGCGGTCTTCTGGGTGACCGCGTAAAGCAGCAGGTTTTGCGCCGTGGCAAAAAAGGTCTGCGTGGTCTGGTCCGTCTTGTCGTAGTCACTGCTGAGCGCGAACAGGTCGCGCACTTTTTGATAAAAGCGCTTTTCAGAGGCCCGGATATCCCGGATGCGCTCCAGCATCTCGTCGAAATAATCCGGGCGGCCATCCGGGTTCTTCAGCCGCTCGTCGTCCATCACGAAGCCCTTGAGCAGGAACTCCTTCAGCACGGTGGAGGCCCAGCGGCGGAACTGCACCCCACGCGGTGAGCGCACGCGGTAGCCGACGGCCAGGATGGTGTCGAGGTTGTAGAGCATGACGGGGCGCTCGACCTCTCGCTCCCCTTCGATTTGAACTACCGAGGATTCCTCGGTAGTTGCCGCCCGGCTCAGTTCCCCGTCCTTAGTAGAGGTTCTTGATGTGCAGCGCGACGTTGTCGGTGCTCACGTCAAAGAGGTTGATGGTAGCATCTGCGAAAAAACACACCAAGGAGAAGGTCGTGAGGCCAAGGGCCGAAAGTTGATCGCCGCCATCGCACGAAGTAATGACCAGGTCCTGTTAACGCGAAATGACCGGGAGTTCTTGCGGGTTCGTGGCCTACGCGTCGAGACTTGCCCCCGGTAGCTGCCGTGCTGTTTCCGCATCGCCGCAAGCTGTGGCAAAGTCGAAGGCTTCGAGAGGTAGTCGTCCATTCTCGCCGCCAGGCAGTCGTCTGGCTGCGCCGCTAGCGCGTTCGCCGTTGCCGCAACGATAGGCCCCCGGTTACCCCCGGCTGCGATCTCTCGAATCTTCCTCGTCGCTCCCGGTCCAGGGAATTCCGGTATGCGATAGCCTACCAGGATCATGTCCCGTCTATCCACCCGCCAGCGTTTCACTGTCCAGAAGAGGTCGAACTGGCTTCAAAACAAAGACTCGTCAGAACACGCGCTACCGTTTTTCAGATTGGTCGAGGTGCCGGTCGCCCGGAACGTGGCAGCCGATCTTGGTTCTGCTTCCGCTCCCTTGGCCCCGGGACCGGCGGAGGGCGACAGCTTCGATGGCGAGCGCAGGGACGAGGCAAACGCGGCGGGGTGAGAGTGATCGACTCCTTTCATAATGAGTCGCTGCCGATTGTTTTACTTCACGTTTGCGCGAAGAATGAGAAAGCGAAGGGGACGCGGGCCGAGCAGAATGAGATGAAGAGGTTACTCCCCCCGGTTGATCGCGGGTGATCAGAAAAGTATGTTGCCATGAAGAAGCCGATCGTGAAGAAGACCAGTAGCCGGAGTGGCGGCAGGAGAATCAGGGTTAAGGGTCCAGCACATTCGAACGAATTCAAGCGGTCGGGGCACTCGTCGAACGCGCCGCTCTTGTCCCCATAATTCCGCATTCTTGGCATCCAAAGCTCCGGCAGCCCAAAGCGCCCTTGAACTCGTGCACGACCTCGCCCGAAACGCCCACGTAGCCGCGGGTGCGATGGCTGCCGATGGCGGGCAGAATGGCGATGGCGGGGCAATCCGCGATTAAGGGCGGATGAGGACGCGGGTGGGACGGTGGAGGGATTGGTAGGCTAGGGCTTCGTTGATTTCGGCGAGGGGGAACGATGGGGGGACGAGTTCGGCGAAGGGGTAGCGGTGATGGTTTTCGAGGAGGAACGCGAGGGCAGTGACTAGGTCGGCGGGGGCGTAGTTGTGGACGCCC
>CANNLB010000412.1 GCA_947505565.1 Acidobacteriota bacterium
TGGGACATCAAGGGCAAGGCTTTGGGCGTGCCGGTGTATGAGTTGTTGGGCGGGCCAACGCGGAACAAGGTTCGGGTTTACGCGCATTCGCGAACGCCGGAATCGATGAAGGCTGATATGAAGAAGGGCTTCACGGCGTTCAAGACGGGCCCGGCGAAGCGGCGGCCGGCGCGGTACATTGAGACGCCGGCGGAAGTGAAGTATGCCGTCGAGAAGTTTGCGGAGTTGCGGGCGGCGGTGGGCGATGGGGTCGACATCGGCGTGGACTTCCACGGGGCGATTTCGCCGGCGCATGCGAAGATGCTGATCAAAGGCATGGAGCCGTATAACCCCATGTTCATTGAAGAGCCCTGCCAGGCGCAGAACCACGACATCATGGCCGAGATTGCGCGGGGCACGCATTTGCCGATTGCGACCGGCGAGCGGGTGTTTACGAAATGGGGCTTCCGCGAAGTGCTGGAGAAGCGGGCCGCGACGATTCTGCAGCCGGATATGTGCCATGCGGGCGGGATTACGGAGGTTCGTTTGATTGCCGGGATGGCCGAGGCGTACTACGCGACGATTGCGCCGCATAATCCATTGGGGCCGATTTCGCTGGCGGCGGGCGTGCACTTGGCGGCATCGATTCCGAACTTCCTGATTCAAGAGCAGGTGAGTTTGGGCGAGGGATACATCAAGAAGCCGTTCACGGTGAAAGAGGGTTATTTGGAGCTGCCGACGGGTCCGGGGCTGGGCATTGAACTGGACGAAAACGCGATGGCGGACAAGATTGGCCACGACTGGCGGAATCAGGAAAGCTATGATGCGGATGACGGTTCGGTGGTGGATTGGTAACCTAGTCGTTTGATGACAAAACAACAAGTCGTAACCAGCATGCTCGAGATCGGGATTGTCCCGATCATCCGGGTGAACTCGGCGGAGGCGGCCATCAAGTCGATTGAGGCCGTCTATGAGGGCGGCATTCGCTCCGCCGAGATCACTATGACGACGCCGGGGGCGCTCAAGGCGCTGGAGAAGCTGGCCGATGCTTTTGGCGATAAGATGATTTTGGGCGCGGGGACGGTGCTGGATCCGGAGACCGCCCGCGCGACGATTCTGGCCGGGGCGCAGTCTCTGGTGACACCGGCGCTGAAGGTCGCCACGATCGAGATGGCGCGACGCTATTCGGTCGTGATCTGCCCGGGGGCATTGACGCCGACGGAGATTTTGACCGCCTGGGAGGCGGGGGCGGACTTTGTGAAAGTATTCCCTTGCGCCAATATGGGCGGGGCGAAGTACATCAAGGCCGTGAAGGCGCCGCTGCCGCATGTGCTGATGATCCCGACGGGCGGGGTGAACCTGGACACGATTGGCGACTTCCTACAAGCCGGGGCATCTGCCGTGGCAGTGGGGGGAGAGTTGATCGACAACGAGACGATTAAGGCCGGGAAGTATGAAGTGTTTACCGAACGGGCGAAGCAGTTTTTGGCCGCGGTGAAAAAGGCGAGAGGTCAATAACATGGCGGTTAGCAAAGAGCTTTTAGAGATTTTGGTTTGCCCGCTGTGCAAGACTACGGTGAACCTGACGCCGGGCGGAACGGGCCTGAAGTGCGTGCAGTGCCACCGGGTGTATCCGATTCGGGATGAGATTCCGGTGATGCTGATCGACGAAGCGAAAGTCGAAGATTGAAGACAGTGCTGGAGCAATTGCCGACGGGCGCGAAGGTGGGAATCATCCGGCTGCGCTCGTTGGGCGACTGCGTTTTGACGACTCCGGCGATCCACCTGCTGAAGAGCTATCGGCCGGATTTGAAGATCGGGGTGGTGGTGGAGGACCGGTTCGCGGCCGTTTTTCGGGGGAACCCGGAGGTGGATGCGGTGCTGTCTCCGGCGATGGGGGAGTTGACGATTTGGGGGCCGAAGCTCGTGATCAACTTCCACGGGGGGACGCGGAGCATTTGGCTGACGGCGCTCGGGCTGGCCGGGCGGCGGGCGGGGTTTCAACACTTCGTGGGGCAGGCGGTTTATAACGTCAAAATGCCGCGGGCGCAGGAGGTTTTGGGCGTGGAGCGGGCGGTGCATACGGCGGAACATTTAGCATCGGGAATGTTTTATCTGGGGGTGCCGAGGAGCGAGGTTCCGGCGGCGCGGTTGTTCGCTCGACCGCGGGCGGCGGAGCGGCCTTATGCGGTGATTCACCCGGTGGCTTCGGCATTGGACAAGACTTGGGGGGCGGATGGATTCTTGGCGGTGGCGGAGCATCTGCAGGGATTGGAGCCAGTGTTTATTGGCGGGCCGGGGGATGATTTGTCGGCGTTTGGGAAGTTCAAAACGGTTGTCGGCGAGCCGCTCGAAGAGACGATGAGCTTGTTGCAGGGGGCTTCGCTCTTCGTGGGGAACGATAGTGGACCGGCGCATATGGCGGCGGCGATGGGGATTCCGCAGGTGGTGATTTTTGGGCCTTCGGACGCGGTGACGTGGGCGCCGTGGCGGGTGAAGGCCGAGGTCGTCAACGGACGGGGGTCGATGGCGAACGTCACGGTGGCCGAGGTGTTGGCGGCGGTGGATCGGCTATGAAACGGATTTTGAGTTATGTGCGGCCGTATGCGGGATGGCTTTTCGCGTCCGTTTTGTTGATGGCGTTGGCGGGCGGAGCGCAGGGTTTGATTGCGTATTTGATCAAGCCGATTTTCGACCAGGTGTTGAATCCGCAGGGGACGGATTCGGTGGTGTCGGGGGTGATGCTGGTGGTGGTGGTGGCGTTTTTGCTGCGCGGGGTGGCGGACTATTTCGGTAATTATTTGGTGAATCGGGCAGGGATTTCGGCGGTGACGGATTTGCGGCAGGCCGTGTTTGAGCGGGTGCTGCGGCAGGATGCGCAGTTTTTTGAA
This sequence comes from Acidobacteriota bacterium, assembly GCA_947505565.1. Lineage (GTDB taxonomy): Bacteria > Acidobacteriota > Terriglobia > Bryobacterales > Bryobacteraceae. The sequence continues at coordinate 2,871 of CANNLB010000412.1, forward strand.
ACGACCTCGACGGGGCGGTTGATGTCGTCGATCATGAACGACATCGATAAAATTCAAGTGGCGACGTCGCATATCTTAGCGGACTGGTTGCGGCAGACTTTTGTGGCCGTTTCGCTGTTGTTCGTGATTTTTCAGACGTCGTGGAAGCTGGCGTTGTTTAGCGTGACGGTGATTCCGATTGTGATGCTGCCAACGGCGCAGTTGGGGCGGCGGATTCGGCGTTCGACGCGGAAGGCGCAGGACGATACGGCCGAAGTGAATCAGATTCTGCAGGAGACGCTGAGCGGGCACCAGGTGGTGAAATCGTTTGGGTCCGAGGTGATGGAGTCGGCGCGGTTCCGCGAGGCGGGGCGGAGGCTGCGGCGGAGCAATTTGAAGTATGTGATGCAGCAGGCGATTGCGTCGCCGTTGATTGAGTTTATGGGCGCGCTGACGATTGTGGGACTGCTGATTTATGCGCGGAGCGAAATCCGGACCGGGGTGATGACGACTGGGGAGTTCACGAGCTTTGTGGTGACGCTGCTGTTGCTGTATGAGCCGATGAAGCGGCTCGTGGGAATTCATAATATCTTTCAGCAGGCGCTGGGGGCTTCGCAGAAGGTGTTTGAGTACTTGGACCGGCCGGCGACGGTGGTGCCGGGGCGTGTGGCGGTGAAGGGGTTCACGCGGGAGATTGCTATAGAGCATTTGACGTTTCGGTATCCGACGAGCGAGGGGCCGGTGTTGACGGATCTTTCGCTGCGGGTGGGTGCCGGGGAGATTGTGGCGCTGGTGGGGCCGAGCGGGGCGGGCAAATCGACGCTGGCTTCGTTGCTGCCGCGGTTCTACGACCCGGAGGCGGGGGGGATTTCGATTGACGGGGTGAACGTGCGGGAGTTGACGCTGGAGAGCCTGCGGAAGCTGATTGGGACGGTGGCGCAGGACACGTTTTTGTTTAACGATACGGTTGAGAATAACTTGCGGTATGGGCGGCCGGAGGCTTCGCATGAGGACGTCCGGGAGGCGGCGCGGAACGCGTTGGCGCTGGAGTTTATCGAGCAGTTGCCGCAGGGTTTCGAGACGATCATTGGGGAGCGGGGGACGCGGCTATCGGGGGGACAGCGGCAGCGGATTTCGATTGCGCGGGCGTTGTTGAAGAATGCGCCGATTCTGGTGTTGGATGAGGCGACGTCGCATTTGGATACCGAGAGTGAGGTGCTAGTGCAGGGGGCGCTGGGGAATTTGATGCAGGGGCGGACGGTGATCGTGATTGCGCATCGGCTATCGACGGTAAGGCGGGCGGATCGGATTGTGGTGCTCGAGAAGGGGCGGATCGTGGAGACGGGGCGGCACGAGGAGTTAGTGGGGGCGGGGGGGATGTATCAGCGG
>CANNLB010000413.1 GCA_947505565.1 Acidobacteriota bacterium
CCTTCTCGCCCTGCGCCGCAAAGACGGCACCGAAAAATGGCGCGTCTCGATTGACCAAGGCAACCGCCTGTGGCGCAAGCAGAACTCCTCTTCGCCGTCTCCGATCACCGATGGTCGCCACGTTTGGACCACCACCGGCCACGCCCGACTAGGCTGCTACACCGTCGAAGGCAAGCCGGTTTGGAAACGCGACCTCATCGCCGACTATGGCGAAATCGGCATCAACCACGGCTACGCCTCTTCTCCCCTGCTCGATGGCGACCGTCTCTACATGAACGTCATCCACGGCTTCACCACCGACAAGCCATCGTACATCCTGGCACTCGACAAGCGCACGGGCAAGACGTTATGGCGCCACGAACGCCCCGCCCCCGCGCAGAAGGAATCCAAGGATAGCTACTCCACACCGCAACTCGCCATCGTCAACGGCAAACAACAGTTGATCATCACCGGCGGCGACGTCGTCACTGGGCACGACCCGGCCACGGGCGGCGAACTCTGGCGCACCGGCGGGTTCAACCCCGGCGCCAACCCCGCCAACCGCACCATCGCCTCCGCCGTCGTCGCCGGCGACATCGTCATCTGGGGTGCCAGCCGCGGCCGACCCTATCACGCATTTAAAGCAGGAAGCCCCAATCTGCTCTGGTCAAACAACCTCGGCCCCGACGTCCCCACCCCGGCCAGCGACGGCAAATACATCTATGTCCTCAACGACAAAGGCATCCTGATTTGCCTCGAACTCGCGACGGGCAAGGTGGTTTACGAAGGGCAACGTATCGAACTTGGCACTTATAGCTCCTCGCCTCTTCTAGCCGACGGCAAGCTCTATTGCACGAACGAAGAGGGCATCACCACCGTCGTCCAGGCCGGTCCGCAGTTCGCCGTACTCAGCGTGAATCGCCTGGAAGGCTACACCTTGGCCAGCCCCGTCGCCGTTGACGGCCAGGTCTTCATACGGACCGGTGAAGCGCTTTATGCGATCGGCAAGCGATAGCTCGAAACAAAACGGGAACGATTTTCGCCTCACGGTCGTTAAGTCATTTAGTAGGAGCAATGGAACGTATGAATTATCGCACTGTATTTCTCTCTGGATTGTTGTTAGCGACGGCCAGTTTCGGAGCCGAAAACGGGCTGCTCAACTTAGTCATGCCCGATGCCAAGGTAGTCGTGGGCGTCGATGTGACCCGCGCCAAGGCGTCTTCCCTCGGCCAACTTTTCATGCAGAATATAAATCTGCACGACGACGAACTCGGCAAGCTTACCTCCCTGACCGGCTTCGATCCGCGTCGCGACCTCTCGGAAGTTGTGATGGCCTCCGTCGATACGAACACGTCCGGAAAGAACGCGCTGATGCTCGTTCGGGGCAACTTCGATGCGGCTCGTATCAAAACGTTCGTAGCCCAGAACGGCCTTACCGCCGTGCAGTCGGTCCAAGGCGTTGAACTGTTTTCAAAAAAGGGCGATAGCAATGGCATCGCGTTCTTCGACGGCGGACTAGCCGCGGCCGGCGACACCAGCGCCGTGAAAGCCGCCATTGCGCGTCGTGGCGGGAGTGCCACGCCGCCTGCCGCGCTCTTTGCCAAGATCCAGGACATGAGCCGCGACAACGACATCTGGATGGTCACCTCCGTCCCCGTGTCTCAATTCGCCGGCAAGATGCCCGGCGGCACCCCGGAGCAAATTGGCGGCATGATGAAGGGCGATATGTTCGGCAGCGTCGAACAAGCCGCCATGGGCGTCAAGTTCGCCGCCACCATGCTGAACGTCACCCTCGAAGCTGCCGTCCGCAGCGAGAAAGACGCCACCGCCATCGCCGACGTCGCTCGCTTCCTCAGCGGCATGGTGCAGATGAACCGTGACAAGGCGGAAGTCGCCGGCCTCGCCTCGGCTCTCGATTCGATGAAGCTCACGACCCATGCCAAAAACGTGCGGATGACGATGTCGGTGCCCCTCGCCGAAGTCGAAAAGATGATGAAGTCGGATCGCACGAAACCCGCCACCAATAAGATCTAACGGCTGTTCCGTAGCTGTTCCACTAACCATCTAGCCTGCAAGCTCGCGTTGCGGAGGCCAATCTCGTCGGGGCGAATTCCCTGCAGCCGATAGACCTCCGCTACCCGGGCCGCAGCCGTCGCGCACTCCCGATGCTGCCCGAAATCGGTCGCCACGCAGGAACGCCGCATCACGGCATCAAGATACTCCCCTACTGGACCCTTGGCCAACAGCCGGGCTTCCAAATCGCCTAGCTCGGTCCGGGTGATTTCGATTTTCGGACGCTCGCTCGGCATCTCCGACAAGTCGCCAAACTGGTCGGCCCACCGGGACCACTGGTCGGGCAGAAACGCCCGCACATGCTGCGAAATGCGAATTAAGATCGCCCGCCGCATTCCGCCTTCCAGTTCGACATCGCCGATCCAAGCCGTCTCGAAATCCTCCGGCGTCCCGCGCGCTTCGAAGGCCACCGTTACCGCTTCCACCGCCAACGACGGAGCCACGCGCTCGGCCGCCCGCAAGAGTAACTCCACATCGTCCAACCGCGCCCGGCCCTTCGGGAAGTTGGCGAAAAGCAACGGAAACAGCTCCGGCCGATCCGCCGCCGCTGGCACGTGAAACGCGCCCGCCCGTAACGCCTCTTCTACGATCTCCGGCCGTCGCTCGGCCAGAAACGTGAACGCCCGTCCACGATAGTCGGCCCGCCACGCCGCCGCCTGCCGCACCGGCGCCTCCCGTGCCAGGCGTAGAGCCTGCTCCGGATCCACGTCGGTCAGCAACGCCGTCGCCGCCGCCATATAGAACCCGCGCGCCTCTTCATTTCGAGCGCCCGACATCGCACTCAGACCGCGCTGCACTAGTCTCAAACGGGTCTCTTTGTCGGTCACCAGCTCAGCAGCCGAAAACAGCGTATCGGCCCGCATTAGGGGCGTTTCCAACAACGCCGCCTGTTCAATTTGAAGAATCAGTTCCGGAGGGGCAGCGCTGGCGATCGAGCAAAAGACCAGCGCTGCCCAACGGAGTTTCATCTTTCGATTACATCACGGAGTCGGACCAGTTTTCGAGTAGCTGCTTCACGCGGCCCGTAAACTGATCGGCCAACGCACCGTCAATCAGACGGTGGTCAAACGTCAACGCCAGAAAGCACATGGAACGGATCGCAATCGCGTCGTTGATCACGACCGGCTGCTTTTCCACCGTGCCGACGCCCAACACAGCCACGTTCGGCTGGTTAATCACGGGAGTCGCAAACACGCTACCGAAGCTGCCGAAGTTCGTAATGCTGAATGTCCCGCCTTGGATATCAGCCGGCTTCAGATTCTTCGACCGCGCTCGCGCTGCCAAGTCGACAATGTCCCGCTGCAAGCCAACCACGTTCTTTTCGTCCGCATGCTGAATCACCGGCACAATCAAACCACCATCGAGCGCCACCGCGATGCCGATGTTGCAATCGCCATGGTAGACGATGTTCTTGCCCTCGATCGAAGCGTTGAAGATCGGATACTCACGCAGCGCCTTCGCAGTTGCCGCCGCGATGAAGGGCAGGAACGTGAGGCCATAGCCATACTGCGCCTTAAAAGCGTCTTTCTGACGATCCCGCAGCTTGGCTATGTTGGTGATATCGACCCGGTGCACCGTCGTCACGCTGGCCGAAGTGGCTTGGCTCATGATCATGTGCTCGGCGATCTTCTGCCGCATGGTCGACATCGGCTCGACGCGGTACTTCGCCGCTTCGGCGCGAGCCGGAGGAGGCGGAGCGGCGGCAGCCGCCGGAGCCGCAACCGGCGCGGCGACCGAAGCAGCCTTCGGCACCAGATACGCTTCGACGTCTTCCTTCGTAATCCGACCGCCAGCGCCAGTACCTTTCACGTTCGCTAAGTCGATGTTGTTCTCGCGGGCCATCTTGCGCACCAGCGGAGAAAGAAGGCCGAAATCGGCCTCCGCGATCGGCGCGGCCACCGGAGCAGCAACCGGCTTCGGAGCGACCACCGGAGGAGGTGGTGGTGGGGCGGGGGCAGCGGCCACTTCCGGTGCCGGGGCAGCAGGAGCCCCACCATCACTGATACGGGCCACGACTGTATTAATGCCGATCACCGCCCCAGCTTCGAACAAGGTTTCCGTCAGCGTGCCGGCGGCGGGGGAAGGAATCTCGGTATCCACTTTGTCGGTGGAAATTTCAAACAACGGCTCGTCGCGCTCCACGCGGTCGCCCGGCTTCTTCAGCCAGCGGGTCAGTG
>CANNLB010000414.1 GCA_947505565.1 Acidobacteriota bacterium
GCCCTTCTCGCCTGGCTCCGCTAGGCTCGATGGATCTAACGCCCCCTCCGTACAATCTCCACGCCCGCCCGCGCTGACCCAACCCCAACCAACTCAATCCTCGCTCAGCCCCCGCCGCAAATTGCGTTGCCAGCCCATCCGACCCAATCAGAATCCTGCTCGGGCCCACCACGCGCCCCCGAACCGCCGATCCTTTCTCTGCCGCCCAAAACACCCAAACCGCCACCCGCACGGCCCCACCTCCCAAATCGCGTTACCCTAAGGCGATGTCCTCCCCCCGCGTCGCCATCATCGGCGGCGGCATCGTCGGCCTAGCCACCGCCCTCCGACTCCAACACCGCCTCCCTCACACCAAGATCACCGTCTTTGAAAAGGAACCCGCCGTCGGCCGCCACCAAACCGGCAACAACTCCGGAGTCCTCCACGCCGGCCTCTACTACAAACCCGGCTCCGCGAAAGCCCGCCTTGCCGTCAACGGCATTCGCCAGATGCTCACCTTCTGCCAAGAGCACTCCATCCGCCACGAAATCTGCGGCAAGCTCGTCGTCGCCACCGATCCCGCCGAACTCCCTCGCCTTCACGACCTCCACGCCCGCGGCCAGCAAAACGGCCTCACCGGCCTCCACCTCCTCACCCCTGAACAGATCCGCGAAATCGAACCCCATGCCGCCGGCCTCCTCGCCCTCCGTGTCCCCGAGGAAGGTATCGTCGACTACCAGCACGTCTGCGACACCATGGTCGCCCTTCTCAGGGCCTCCGGTGCCCAAGTCCTCACAAACACGCCCATCACCAAAATCGAACCTACTTGGGTCCTTAACGGAGAACACCAAGCCGACTTCCTCATCAACTGCGCCGGCCTCCACTGCGACCGGGTCTCCGCCCTCGCCGGAGAACGCCGCAACGCCCGCATCATCCCCTTCCGCGGCGAGTATTACCTCCTCAAGCCCGCCCGCCAAAACCTCGTCAACCATCTCATCTACCCCGTCCCCGACCCCTCTTTCCCTTTCCTCGGCGTTCATTTCACCCGCCTCATCCACGGTGGTATCGAAGCCGGCCCCAACGCCGTTCTCGCCTTCGCCCGCGAAGGCTACCGCTGGTCCGACGTCTCCATCCCCGACCTCTGGGACTCGCTCACCTTTCCCGGTCTCTGGCGCTTCCTCGTTCGCTATCCGTCCATGGCCAGCTACGAGATCCGCCGCTCCCTCAGCCTTAAACTCTTCTGCGCCTCGCTCCAACGCCTAGTCCCCGAAATCCAACCCGCCGACATCTCCCGCGGCGGAGCCGGAGTCCGCGCCCAAGCCATGCTCCCGAACGGCGACCTCGTCCAGGACTTCCTCATCGTCGAACGCGAAAAAGCGCTCCACCTGCTCAACGCCCCCAGCCCCGCCGCCACCGCGTCGCTCGCCATCGGCGACGAAATCGTCGACCGCATCGCCGCCCGGCTTACTTGACCACGCCCCCAAACCCGCTGTCAAGCGATCCCATCAACTGCAACACCGCCGGACCGAGCGTGACGAGCAACACCGCCGGGAAAAGCAGAAAAAACACCGAAAACACCAGCTTGACGCTCACCTTCCGGGCCTGCTCCTGCGCCGTCTGCCGCAAGTGAGTCCGCAAATAACGCGTCTGGTTCCGCAACGCCCCCGCCAAACTCGTTCCGAACCGGTCACTGTCAATTAGAACCTGGGCAAACCGCTTCAGCTCCGCTTCCGTATTCCGTTCCATCAGCAGACGCAACTGGTCCTGCCGACTCCGCGTCGAAAGCATCCGCGTCGGAACCGTCGCCAATTCAGACGCCAACTCCGAATGCGGCACCCGTAACTCCCGAACCGTCTCCATCAGCGCACTATCGAGTGACTGCCCACCCTCCAGGCCCAACACCAGTAACTCCATCGCCATTGGCAAGCTCCGCTTTAACGTCTCCGCGCGACGCCGAATCAGCCAACTCAACACTTGGTCAGTCAGCAGGTAACCCATCCCGGCCCCCGCCAGTACCGCCGTCAGCCACCCCGCGCCACCCTCCCCAAAAACCAGAGAACAAACCCCCGCCAACAGACAGAAAACTAACGTCGACGCTGCCTTAGCCCCCAAAAACATCGGGAGCGCTTCCGGGCTACGATACCCAGCAAACAGCAACATCTTTCGATAGCGTTCGCTCTGAGAATCCCGCGTCGGAACCGCTTCTCCAAACGCCAGGAGCGTCCCGGCCAACAACCCCTCCGGAGCCGTCTCCCGTTCCGCGTTCGCGTTCGCTTCCTTCCGCTGCAGGTACCAATACCCGCCGCCGCCCACCACAGCCAAGATCAAGAGAAAAAAGCCACCCAACAAAGCAAACTCTGGCGCAATCATCAGACTCGAACCTTCACGATGCGTTGAATCACCAAGTGTCCGGTCACCACACAACCAATTCCTGCCCAAATCAGATACTTCCCGTTCGGGTGGAACAACAACACACTAATGAACTCGGGGGCCGTCAGGTACAGCAGGATCGCAATGCCCATCGGCAATAGGGTAAGCACCATTCCCGTCATCCGCCCCTGCGCCGAAATGGCCCGAACCTCTCCCCGCAGCGCGGCGTTCTCCCGCAACGTCTCCGCCAATCGCTCCAACACTTCCGTCAACCGACCGCCCGACCGCGCCTGCAGCATCGCCGCCGCCACAAACAGCCGCACCTCGTCCACCTTTACCCGCTCCGAAAAACTGTTCATCACCTGGTCGAGCGGCGACCCTAAACGACGCTCCTCCGCCATCCGCCGAAACTCCGTTCCCAACGGAGCCGTTAATTCCGCCCCCAACACTTCAAACGCGCTGCCAAGCGGATGCCCCGCCCGCATCATCCGGGCTAGGCTCGACAGTGCATCCGGAAACTGAGCCTCAAACTTTTCAATCCGCTGCTGCCGCTTGAGCAGTATGAGCCAATACGGAAGCCACGCGCCAAATAAAAACGCGGCCAACGTCGATCCCGGCGGAAGCAACGTCGTGTCCTTCACGAGCGCCGCCAATAGGCACGCCAACAGCAACATCGCTGCCGTCACCCGGCCCACCGACCAACGCAGATTCGCCTCATCCATCCGCAACTTCAACTTATCAATCAAGTCCAGCCGCTGCAAAAAAGCACGCCAAATCGTAATCGTGCTCAAAGACTCTTCCCGCAATATAGCCGACTGTTCAGCGCCAACCTCGCCCACTTCGTTGCCCGCCACAACCGCCGAGTCACTCATTCGGTCCCGCACAAAAGCCGCCACGATCACCGCCACCGCGGCCAGCAGAAACGTCCCGATAAATACGATCACGATCAGCTCCGCAACCATAACCCTCCTACTGCACGTTTAGGCCAGCCCGCGCCAAAGGAGCCATCACCCGCGGCGTCACCAATATCAGCAGGTCCCGGTTCGCCCCACCGTTGATCCGCCCCCCAAACAGCCTCTCGAGCAGCCCCGGCGCCTCCGGACCCGCTCCAAAACCCGATAGCGCCACCGTCTGTCCGTCCACTAAATCCACCTCGGCCACCACCCGACGAATCGACGAGCCTTGGCCCAACGCCGTCGTCATCTCCGGCTCCACCCGCAATCGAATCGCCCCGTTTGCGCTCAGTCGAGGGACAAACTGAATCCGCAACCCGCAGGCGTTCCCATTCGCCGCGTTCCACGTCGTCCCCGCGCGAAACGTCACCGCGCGCTGGTCGTAGGCCGTTAACTTTTCGGTCGAGAGCAACTCCTGCTGCCGCATCACGCTCTCGCTATCCACTCCACGCCGCAGCGCCGCAATTCGCACCGCCGCCGCCTGCGGAGCACCCGTCAATTGACTCTGGTGGTCTTCAAAAAAACTCGCGCGGGCATTGACGATCTTCACGTCCAAAATCACCCGCCCTGCGGACTCCGGCGCCGCTGCCACATTCGACGTCACGAACGCTCGCGCCGCTCCCCCCGCAAACGCTTGGCTAAACTCCACCGCCGGCCGGGCACCTTGCTCTTCGTCCATCTGATTCCGCAACAGCAACCGGATCTTCGCCGCCGAATCGGCCAACGCAACCCGATCCGCATCTTGCGGCAACACCAGCAAATTTACCACCGGAGTAGCCCCCGGACCGCTGCCCTCGACCCCCTGAATACTCAAAATCTCGGCGTTCCGCAGCAATGGACGCACGGCCGGTTCCGAGCTGCGGAGATTCACCACCTGCAAATCCACTCGGTGGCCCGCCCGCAAATACGGCATCAGGC
>CANNLB010000415.1 GCA_947505565.1 Acidobacteriota bacterium
GTATACGGCGCAGCCTGCTGGGTCGGCCGGGCGGCGGAGGGCATCGTTGCTGAGGGCTGCGGGGCCGACGGCTGCGCGGACGTCGGAGACGGTGGTTGCTGCAACGAGCCAGGAGGGGGCATCGAGATAGAACCGGTGACTGGCCGCAGGGGCGCGGGGCTGAGGCCGAGAAAACGCTCGATATCGACGGCGGCGTCCCAAAGGCGAGGGTAGCGGTCCTGCGGGCTCTTGGCGGTACAGCGAGTGACAATCTGAATCACCGGATCCGCCACACCAGCTTGGCGGAGAGTGTCGGTATTGAGCGGCTCGTAAAGAATCTGATGGAAGATCCTTTCGATGGTCTCGCCGTTAACCGGCTTGAGGCCGGTGAGCATTTCGAACAGCAGAATCCCGAAGGCGTAGATGTCCACCGCGTGGGTGACTTGCTGGCCCAGAACCTGCTCAGGGGCCATGTAGTAGGGCGTGCCGAGGGTGAAGCCGGCGCGGGTCAGCTGCATCCCTTCGGATTTCGCGATGCCGAAATCCATCAACTTGATGCGACCGGTCTGGTCGATCTGGAGGTTTTCGGGTTTGATGTCCCGGTGGATGATTTTCTTCTGGTGGATGTAGTCGATCGCCTTCGCGATTTGTACGGCCAGCAGGAGGCGATTGCGCGAATCCCCGGCCCGACCACTGCGGAGTGCTTCGCGGAGAGTTTCGCCGCGCAAGAACTCCATGACGATGAAGGGTTTGCCTTGTTCTTCGCCGAAGTCATAGACGCTGATGATATTTTCGTGGACGATGCTGGAGGCGAGGCGGGCTTCCTGAAGAAAGCGGGCTTTGGCTTCGGCGTCGACGGCACCTTGCTCAGTCAGAATTTTGACGGCAACGGTGCGGCCCAGGACAGTATCTTGGGCGCGGTAGACGTGTGACATACCGCCGCCCAGGAATTCCTGGAGCTCGTACTTGCCGATGCGTGAGGGAAGCTGCATTGGATTGGGGTACTCCCTTCAAATGGTACTATTTCGCAGGGTTTGAGACGCAGCCGAGCTGTTTGAAGAAGTTTTTCGAGAAGACGGCAACGTCGACCTGGAATTTGTAATGGACTTCGCGGCCTTCGACCTTTTGGATTTCGTTGTTACGGCCCTGGCGCGGGATCCATTCGAGAATGTAGTTAGAGCCGGACTGGGTTTGGTTGTCCGCATTGGCAAAGAAGTGGAACAGAGCCCAGAGCCCGTTATCGCCGGCGACGGAGAAATCCGCCGTGCCGACTTTAGCCGTAATTTTGGTCTCGCCACTACCGCCGGGCCAGCTAAATTGCTTCCCGTTGCCGGCGGTCAGGTTGGCCTTTTGGCCGTCGATACTGACGCTATAGCTTTGCACGACGTCGGTTTTGATGGGGGTGAGGGTGTAGCGAAGAGCCGGCGACGGCACGCCGCCCGGATAGAGCATGTCGCTGAAACGCATCGTCTCGTTGAAGAACCGAACGAAGTTAGCGTTCATTTGGATGGGGCCCGGCTCGCCCGTGGGCTTGTACTCTCCGCCATCCTTCTTCAGATACTTCTGCAGATTTTCCTTGAAGAAGATGGGCAGCAGGCCATCGCTGGGACGGAAGATTTTATTGACGTCATCGAGGGTGGCGTCGACTTTCGAGGCCGGATTGAAGGGGAACTTGCTGAAGACGGCATTGTAGCTTTTGCACATGCCGCCGCCCTTCGAGTTGAGTTCGTCGGCGCCGACTCCTTTGAGCATCCGTTCCACTTGCAGGATCGGGTCGTCGAGAAGTTTCGCTGAGAGGTCGTCCATTTTGGCGGCGGGGTCCGGGTTGAAACGCCGGGCGATGCTCTTGACGAGCATGTGCGATTCGCCGGCCATAGCAACGGTTTTGGCCGCAATGTTGACGTCGGTTTTCGCGGCGGCCGCTTCGACGACACCGGTCTGGAGTTTGGCCAGGGACTCGATGTAGGGTCCCGTTTTTTCGGCGTAAATATAGCCCGGGTTGGTGGCCGGCGGGGGGACGACTTCGTGGATCGGCTGTAGCGCGACCTTGACCTTATCGTTGTCGACGGAGGTGTGTTGGGTCGCGAGCCAGAACAGCGCGAGCAAAGGCGTGGAGTTGTTCGAGACCGCATCCAGCTTGACGGCCGCGTCTTCGAGATCCTTGAACTTTACGACCGAAGAGTTCTTGATGTAGGTCTGCCAGGTAAGAATGTAATCGGCGGAGTAAAGCTCCGTGATGTCCTTGCCGAGTTGCACCGGATCGAAGTTTTGGGAGGTATTGCAGGTGGTGCGGGCGGTATCGTTACTGACGGCGGTATCGCCGCAGAGGACCCAAGTCTCGCCGCCGAAGAAGGCCTTAGGATTCTTGATGAAGCCCGTCATGGAGGCGAAGCCGGGGCGGGTGAAGGCGCCGAGTACATCTTTGTTATTGAGGACGAAGTCGGCGGAGTTTTTGATATCGCGGTTAAAATTGACGGGTTTGTTGACCTTGTTGGCCGCGGCGATCATGGAGAGGTAGATGGGTTTCACGCCGGAGAAGCCCGAGAGGTAACGCCGCGCGTTACTGACGGGTTCGGGTTCGAAGGGCAGCGGGCAGCCACCGGTTTTGAGGAACTCGCCGTAGAACTCGAACTGCTGGCGAGCGAGCTTCTGGCGGGGTTCGTCGACGTTCTTACCTTGCGCCCAGGCGGCGAGCAGAGCTGGGGTAGTGACCTCGGGCTGGGTCTTTTCCGGGTAAGCGGTGAGGGTGAGATACGTCCGCAGGTTCGAGAAGTTCGCCGAGTAATCGTCGTTCGGATTCGGGGTCGCGGGCAGGCGGTTCATCTGGCTTTTCAGGTTCAGAACCGTGGGGCCGAGGAGCTGTTGATTGAACTTTTGGCACCAGATTTTTTTGACTTCCGGGTAGGCGGCGTCGCCGGAGTAAAGCCCCCAGCGGAGGCTATAGGGCGAGCCGTTGACGCGGTAGCCGTCCAAGGCCTGGAGCGTGCTGCGGAGGACTTCGAGCTTTTCGAGCGCGGAGACTTCGGGGAGGGCGGCGGGGTCGGCGGCGTTGACACTGGCGATGCCGCGAGCGGCTTCGATGGCGTTGTTTTCGAGAGACCGGTTATTGAAGTACGAGACGGTAAATCCGATGAGGGCACCGAGGCCCAGCACGGCTGCGGTGGCCAGGAGGGCACGCTGCGCCATACTCGTTTTGGTGGACGAGCTGGAGGCCATCAGGGCGTCTTTGTCGGCCAGCAGGACGTCGTTGAAGAGGCGGCCGAGGAAGGTCCATTGCGGGATTTTGCGTGTGGCACCGACGGTGGGAGTACCGCCCGGAGCGCCTTGTGCCATAAGGCCGCCTGGTCCGAGCTTGAAGACTTTCGTGGCGCTGGAGCCGGAGTCAAGGGCGGGTTGGTGCTGTTCGCGGGCGGTGCGCAGGCCACCGCTATCGTCGACGATGATGGGGCGGACGCCGGAGAAATAGAAGCCGCGCAGGAACGGAGACGTCCGGAGTTGGCTGGGCCGGCAGAGGTCAACGAGGAACTGAACGATCGGCGTCCGCAATTTGCGGAACTCGCGAGCAAACTCGTAAGCGCCGGGGAGTTTTTCAGGGTCGGTTTCGCGCGGAAGATAGAAAAGGCGTTTATCGCCGAGGGAGTAGCAGATATTTTGGAACAGGTCGGTGACCTGCTTATTGGCGTCTTCGGCGTAGATGCCCTGAGCCGAAAAGTTCTGCATCGGGACGGTGGCCCCGAGAACCTGGAAGGCCTCTTCGTTGGAGAAATTGCGCACGAACTCGTGGAAAAACGGCAGGCGGTCCATGCGGGTGAACAGCACGTAGACGGGGAAGTTGATGCCCAAGGTTTGGGCGATATCGCCGAGGCGGGCGTTCAGGTTACGGGCCGAAGCGGTGATGGCCTCGCCACCGCCGGGGGTAAGAAAACGTTCGACGTCGAAGCAAACGACGACGGCGCGAGGGGCTTGGGCGGAGCCGCCCATGACCGACTTCATCCCGCCGGGGGCCATGCGGCGAACCAGACGCTGCCAACGTTCGGCGTTACCCATTAAGGCGCCGCCGGCATCGAGAAACAGGGAGTTTTTAGCGAGGAAGACGTTTGCCAGGCGCGTCGAAACGATGTTGGTTTCTTGATAGACCTGGCCGCAGACGAGTTCCGGTTCGAGGGCGGATTGGACAACGGTGGTGGTCTTGACGCTGCCGGGTTCGCCCATGACGAAGAAGAGGGGCAGGTTGCCGATT
>CANNLB010000416.1 GCA_947505565.1 Acidobacteriota bacterium
GGTTACCGTGAAGCCCAGCACGACCATGTCGACTTTCACGCGGAACGTGGGCCGACTCGAATCCTGGGCTAACAGGTACACCCCGGCTCCGCTGAAAAGCGCGAGACCCATTCCGATTGCCACAATGCTGCGAAGAGACTTCACAACATCCTCCTGAACTCAGATTTTAATTTAGACCTGCGGCGGTTGCCGGTTTGGTGTTTTTGTTAATCGCGTCGTTGCCCACGTTCCGAAGGCTCCGCAGCAGGGCGGGCCAATCCTCGAGGTGGGTTGCGAAAATCCGTTCGACGGTGTGACGGGTCCACTCGGGGATCCTGACGTTGAGTTGACCGGGGTTGAGATACAAAGCGTCGGCGATCGAAGCGTAATAGAGAGTGCTTGACTCCCAACTTTCTGCCATCACGCGGCTCGAATATCCCATCAACGTCGGGAAAGTACGAAGGAAGAGCAGTTCCGGCTGATAGCTGTTGGTCAGCGTGGGTTTAGGGGTGCCGAACAGCTTCGAGACGGCGGCATAGTTATTGGACTGGGGGGCGGCCTTGGCCAAACGGCGAATTTCGCCTGCCAAATCAGCGTCTCCAAGCCCTTCGACGCCGATGGTCCGCATCGCCAGCACAAAGGATTCGGTTGGCGTTACGTTTTCGAGCCCCTTTTGCAAATCGCCGTCGGCGAGCAAGCGGCCGACGAGCCGAGCCCGCGCCGGCGGAGCCTGTTGTTGGAGAATGTCGACTACCCGTTCCCGCAGGGTGGGGTTCAAAACACTTTCGGCCAACAGCGAGTCGGCGAAGCGGAGATGGAGGGCCGTGAAATGAAGCTGGTCGGGAGTGACCGCCCAGTAGCGGGGAATCTTGGCGCTTTGGATCAGCTGCGGTACTAGATCGCCCCAAATGAGCGCCTGTTCGCGGCTCGGGACAAGGAAGTTTTGTTCGGCTTCGGCGAGGGCGTAGGAGAGTCCCACTAGGGATCCGACGAGGCGCCCCCCGGCGCTGGCGGGCCAGCCGGTGCCGACGACCTCTGTGTGGCGCCAGGTTTGATTGGTGCCTTGCAGCCCAAGGAAGTCGTGGCTGCGGACAAAAATCGGGTTGGTGTAGAGAATCTGCGCACCCGGAGGCGCGAAATGGGCGTAATTCAAGCCGACCAAGGTGTCGCGGAGGAGGGGCGCAAGGGAGCCCTTGATATCAGCCAACTTTTCGGGGTTGCCCGCCGCTCTTTCGACGGCCGCCCGCAGATTCAGTTTCCGTTGGTTTTCGATGTGGCGTTCGGCCCAGTAGCCGAACAGCAGGGCGTTCTTTTCAACGCCTGATAATCCGGCGCGCGGGAGTTGGACATCGCCTAGTCGCTGGGCGACCCGGGCGATAATCGCCGCGTCCACCTTGCCGCCTTTGCCTATCGCATCCAGATGATCGGCCAGATCCAGAATCGCCTTCAGCGAAACAAGGCGTTGCGCCTCAAAAATCTTCATCTGCTCCTGCACCAGGGCGATGTGGGAGTCGCTTTCGATCTCCTCATCGAAGCCCGCGAGGAGGTCGAGCATGCGGTCCTGCGGCGACATGTCGGGACGCGATTTGGTGGCGGTGAGTAGTGCTTTGAGCCCTTCGGCTCCGGCGGCGAAGACGTCCTTGTTCGACTTTACTTTCGCAAACGGGCTGGTGATTTGCCCGAACACCTTGTCGGCGTCCATTTCGGCGATCGTACCCTGGCGAACGAAGATCTGCCAGAAGCTGACGAGGGCTTGCAACGTTCCGGCCGCGTCGGCGCGGACGCCTTGGTCGCGAATATTCGCCTCGGCCGTGAGCAAGTCGAGGTAGCCAAGAATGGTCGCATCGGTTAACCGAGGGGTTTCGTTCAGGACCGGGTACTGGGCGCCGAAGGAGCGGTATTCCCGGGCCAAACGATCGACCGTGGCGGGGAGCAAGGGCCTCTCCCGGCGGCGATTCATGTCGCTGAGCGCCATGTAGATGCGCAAGGGTTCGTTTTCGACGGCTTTGCGGCTCAGAGCAAACAGCGCTTCAACGACATCGTCAGATTCCTTCCAGCCGATGGCGGCTTTCGTCAACTTCCCGTCGTACTTGCCATGGGGATGTTTGATGAACAGGTTCTTCCAGATTTCGACGTTCCCGGGAACATGCGGTTTGCCATCTGGCTCGAGGCGAAGGCGCGTCGTCAACAGGAGGAGATCCGTATTGGCTCGGAAGACGGGCCGGGCCGGGCCGGGGCTGGTCAACCTACCTTTGACGGCTCCGTAATAGCGCCGTAAACGGTCCGGTTGCGTGAGAAAATCTTGGACGGGGCCGGAGATCCGGGAGATCGAGTCGAAGTAGCTGCATAGCCAACCGTCGTCTTTGGCGACGAGCCGTTCAAAGAACGCGGCCGGGTCTGACGGGGAGGCTCCGGCGAGTTCGGCCCAGATTGCTTCTGCTTTTGGCCCTCCAGGAACGACGGCTTTACCGTTGCGGATGTAGAACATGCCACCGAAGAAATCGAGAACGTGCGAGAAGGCTTTCAGCCGCATGACCGGCACGCCGACCTTCATTTTATCGGCGGTTTCCCGGTCGAGTTTCGAAACGCCGAGATACAAACGGCAGAGTTGAGGATCGCCCAGGAACGAATCGATAAACTCTCCCTGCGCCTTCTCTTTAGCTCCCAACCAGTACGCCGGCTCATAGAGAATTGGTGCCTTTGTCGATGCGAAGGGATAGAAGAAAGGCCGATTGGACCGCAGCGCCGTTTCGAGCTCTGCTAAGGGAAACCCGGAATCGATCGTCAAGAAAGCGCGCGAAGCGTTGACGGTCTCGAGGACGACCTCCGCTCCGCAAGCGCCGCGCATTCGATAGCCGAGGGCCTTCAAAAGGTCGCCGGTAATGGCAGACTCGCATTCGTCAATTTTGATGGCCTTAGCTTCGCCGGCCAACTTGGCCAGTTCGCGGGCCTGTCCGAGATAGCGAACGACGAGTTTCAGATACTCGGTCTGCTCGAGCCCTTCGGAAGAGTTTGCCGCCTGGTAGCCGTTGGTGACGACGTTGCGGGCGAGGGCGGGAAGAATCTCTTCTTCCGGTAGGTCGGGGGAAAGAGCAGCCATCCGGTTGAACGACTTTAAAGGTCCAGGGATTTCTACGGTCGACCAATCCTGGCCCGTGTTCCGGGGCTTCGGTTGCGGTATAGCGGTCGCCAGATCCTGGCCGCCCGCTTTCCGGTAGGCTTCCAAGTGCTGGGTGGCCGCCGCGGAGTCGCCGGCGAGGAGGTCGAGCATAGCGAGGCGTCGGGCCACCTGTTTGCGTTCGCCGCCTGTCTTTTCGAGCAAGGCAAGCAGTTTGGCGTGGGCTTCTCGCGCGGCGGGGTCTCCGTGCCGGTCGAGGAATTCAGCATAGAAGGACAAGGCAACCGGGTCGTTGGGAGCATTGCGCACGGCGGCAGCCAGAAGATCCCTTGCCCCGGAGGATTTACCTTTTGATTCGAGCGCGCGAACTTGGGTGGTCAAGTCTTGAGCACTCAGGCCCCCGACCATTCCCGCGATAAACCATGTGAGCAGCAGCCGCATCGTTTTGCCGTCCCTCAAATTTAGTGTAGAACTCGAAGATAAAACCCGAAAAAGAACCTGACTGACTTATTACGATATCACCAAACAATTTGATGATAGGTCGAAGTACCCACATTTCGGGCCGTGATCATCAGAGTTAACAAGATAGGAGATCGGTGCAAAAAAAAAGGGAGAGCAGGCTGGCGGCCTACTCTCCCGGTGCGGAGTGAATTGCAAACGGGGGACGATTTAGTGGACGAGTTGTTCGCCTGAACCGGAGACCGAAGTGGTCATCGGATCGGCAACGCGGAGACGGTCCGGAACGACAAGTGCTTGATAGCCTTGAGCGAGTTTGGTGCTGCCGAAGTCGCTGATAAAGGCGTAGCCGTGGGCGAACTGGAATTCACAGGTGGCCATCATGTAGCCCTGGAAATTCGGGCGTTGGCTGGAGACGGTGAACGTCCATTGTTCGCCAGCTTGGAGGACGGGGCTGATCAAGGGCGGGAACTGAGCCTGGGTTGTGGCATTGAACGGTGTCGGGAAGAAGGTGCCGGTACAACGGCCGGTTTGTGGCTGCGTACCCAAGGTGTCCCGAGAGCTATTGGAGACCGAAAGGCCAGTATCGAAGCCAGCCTGATTGGTCAGGAACTGGAATAGGAGGGTGGTGCGGCAGGCGTTGATGACGAAAGCAGGGG
>CANNLB010000417.1 GCA_947505565.1 Acidobacteriota bacterium
GCGGAGCGTATTGACGCGGGGTGGACTGATGCGGGGAGCGCTGATTCGGGGCGGGTTGACGCGAGCCGCCTGCAGGCGGGGGGCGTTCACTCTGGGTGGGTTGACGCGGGGGGCGGTGAGCCGTGGCGCGTTGACCATGGGGGCGTTGACGCGAGGTGCCGTCAGTCGGGGATTCGGGAGGCGCTGGGCTAGGGCGGCAATACTGAAGAAAAGTGCGAGAACGAAGAGTTTCATTAGCGTGGCTTGGGCGGGGGTTGTTCGAAGGCCTTGGGAAACGGGGCGGCTGGCGGGCCGTTAGGGTTGCGGAGATTACTTTGGCCGCCTTTGTCGCGGTAAAGCGGCATGTTCATGCCGTCGGTGCTTTCGAGAATTTCGAAGAGGCGTTGGTTCATCTGCTTGATGACGGCTTGATGGGCCGGGCTCTTGATGAGATTGTGGAGTTCGCGGGGATCCGCCTGGATATCGTAAAGTTCGTCGAGGTCCCAGATGCCGTGATAGCGCATGTACTTGTACTGGTCGGTGCGGAGGGCGTGGACGGTGGGGGTTTGGGGGAAGTTTCGTTCCCAGTAGTATTCGTAGAGTAGGGAGTCGCGCCACGGGACGCGCTTGCCTTGGAGCAAGGGAAGAAAGCTGGCGCCGTCGCCGCCGACGGGGGGGGGAAGGCCGGCCGCTTCGAGGACGGTCGGCATGATGTCGAGGTTGGCGACGACTTGGGGAATCGTCTGGCCGGCTTTGAACAGTGCAGGGCAGCGGGCCAGGAGCGGGACGCGCATGGACTCTTCGTAGGCGGTGCGTTTGTCGATCAGGCCGTGTTCGCCGAAGGCGAAGCCGTTGTCGCCCATATAGAGGACGAGGGTGGAATCGAGTTCGCCGCGTTGTTGGAGTACGGCGAGGATGCGACCGACGCTTTCGTCGACCGCGCAGAGGGCTTCGGCGTAGCTTTGGTAATACTCGGCGATGTCGAGGGTAGAGTGGTAGGGGTAATCGACGCCGTGCCAGCTGTTGCGTTGGTTCTGGACCCACATGGGCCGGTCGGTCGCGTCGGCGGTGAGGGACGGCGGGGGGACGAACTTTTGGTCCTTGAATTTGCCCTTGTGGCGATCGGCGGGGATGAACTCGGAGTGAACGGCTTTGTGCGAAAGATAGAGGAAATACGGCTGCTTTTGCTTTTCAATGAACTCGACGGCGTAGTCGGTGAGTTCGTCGGTGATGTAGCCTTTTTGCGGCACTTTTTTGCCGTCGACGTTGAGGCCATTCGGGCTGGGGAGGTAGGTGCCTTGGCCGCGGAAGGAGACCCACCGGTCGAAGCCGGGTTGGGGGGCATCGGATTCGCCACCCATGTGCCACTTGCCTATGAAGGCGGTTTTGTAACCGGCTTTTTGGAGGTAGCTGGGGAAGAAGGTGGTGCCTTTGGGGATGGCGGTGTTGTTGTCGATGACCTTATGTTTGTGGGCGTATTTGCCGGTGAGGATGCTGGAGCGGGAAGGGGAGCAGAGGGCGGTGGTGACGAAAGCGTTTTTGAGATGGGCGCCGTCGCGGGCGAGGGAATCGAGGTGGGGCGTTTCGAGGAAGGGTTGGCCTTTGAGAAAGCCGATGGCATCGAAGCGGTGATCGTCGGTGAGGATGAAGATGACGTTGCGGGGTTTGGCCGTCGATTGAGCAGCGGCGAGGGCGGGGAGGATTTGGAGAAATGCGCGACGATGCATGACGGAGCCTTAATTCTGACAAAAATCGCGGGCGATGTGGATATAGGCTTGGGCGGCGGCCTCGACGCTGGGCAGGTCGACCCATTCGACGGCGGCGTGGGCTCCGTCACCGGCGGGGCCGAGGATGAGGGTTTCGATGCCGGCAGCGGCATAGAGGGCAGCGTCGAACCAGGGCGTCTGGCCGGTGATGCGGGCGGCGGGGAGGATCCGCCGGGCTAGTTGGACAAGGGGGGATTGAGGGCTGGTTTCATAAGGTGGGCGAGCGAAGACGAGGCGGGCGGGGGGGGCGAGTTCGGCGAGGGCTTGGGCGGCTGTTTCGCCGGGAAGGAGACGGCGTTCGATTTGTAGAGTGCAGGAAGCTGCGTAGGTGCTCCATGCGGTGCCTCCGTGGATGGTGGCCAGGTGCAGTGAGGGCGGGCCGAGCAGAGGATGGGGCGGGCGGGCGCGGAGTTCGTGGTCGAGTTGGGCGAGGTGTTGGAGGAGGGGGAGGGCGGCGAGATTGGCGTCGATGCCGAGGTCAACGCGGGAGCCGTGGGCGGCGCGGCCGGGGACGGTGATTTCGAACCAAGCGAAGCCTTTGTGGGCGAGGCAGAGGTCGAGGCCGGTGGGTTCGGTGACGATGGCGGCGTCGGGGCGGAAGTGGCGGAGGACTTCTTCGGTGCCGAGGCTGGCGAATTCTTCATCGGCGACGGCGGCGAGATAGACATCGCCGGGGAGCGGTGGCAGGGATTGCAGGGCGACGATGGCGGCGGCCAACGACCCTTTCATGTCGTAAGCACCGCGGCCGTACAGACGGTTGCCTTCGATGTGGCCGGAGAACGGGGCGGGCATTTTATCGACGCCGACGGTGTCCATATGCGCGTTGAGCATGAGACTACGGCCGCCGCCGGTGCCGGGAAGTTTGACGACGATGCTGGGTCGGCCGGGGGTGGCTTCGAGGCGATGGACTTCGAAGCGAGGGTGGGAAAACTCGCGTTCGACGATGGCGGCGAGGGCGGGTTCGCCGGGAGCGCCGGGCGAAAGAGAAGGGTTGACGGAATTGGTTTGGACAAGTTCGGTGAGCAAGGCGCGCATAACGATTTACGATAACAGGGTGACCGTAAATGCAGCGATGGCGTGGTTGGTGGCAGGGGCGTTGCTTCTGTGCGTGGAATTTTGCCGCCCGGGATGGGTGGTGTTCGGCGTTGGCGGCGGAGTGATGGTGGCTGTGGGCGGCTACCATTTGGCACTGCGGGGGACGGGATGGGGCTTGGTGGGCTTGGCGGCCTGTTGGGTGGCGCTGGCTGTGGCCTCATTTGGGGTATGGCCGCGATGGGTGGGCTGGGCGGCCAGCGTCGGAATGCCCGTGGTGTGTTGGCGCATGGGAGCCAATGCTGGTTTGGTTTTGCCGCTGGTCGGGGCCACTTGGTGGCTATTGGGAATCGCCGGACGTGCATTGCAAAACAAAAGTGGAATAGAATGATGCTTGTTCGCTCGTGTTCTTTGGCAAGATAGGGAGTACCTTTCAGGAGAGATATGGCTCGTAACGACGAAGGCGAATTTGAACTGGTACTCGGCAACAAACAGTTGCTGAGCGTTTTTTTCATCCTGGTGGTTTTGCTGGGGGTGTTTTTCACGATGGGTTATATCGTGGGGAGGAACAATCCCAGCACGGAGGCCGTGAATCTGGCGGCGGCGCGGAAGCCGGTGGATTTGGCGGGAATTCGTCCGAAAGAGGTGGATGCGCGGGGCCAGCAGATGAGCGAGCCGAAAGTGGTGGAATCGCCGCGGACGGAGCTTAAGAAACAGGAGCCGACCAATGTGGAACTGCCGAAGCCGGAGCCGGTAAAGGCGGAAGAGCAAAAGGCCGAGGCGAAAAAGAAAGAAGAGAAGAAAGAGGTTCCAACGCCGAAGGAAGTGCCGCCGCCTCCGGCAGCTATGAAGGCTGCTGCTGGTGGTGTATCCAAGCCGGCAGCCGGTTCCTACCTGCAGGTGGCTGCGATCGACATGAAAGGGGCCACGATTATGGTGGACTCGCTACGGAAGAAGAGCTTTTCGGCGATCGTGATGGAAGGTCCGAGCGATAAGCCGGACATTTTCCGTGTGGTGGTTGGCCCGTTTGCCGGCGCCGAAGAGATGGCGCGCACGCGGACCCGGCTCGAGGAGATTGGCATGAAGGGTGCCATGTCGAAGAAGATTAAGTAGTGAGTGATTTGATTCAGATCGCGCCGCGCCCCCGATTGCCGGAATGGCTGCGGAAGCCGGAGACGCATTTCGAGTCCGTCCATCTGCTGAAGCGGGAGCTGCGGCAGAAGCGGCTGCATACGGTTTGCGAGTCGGCGAAGTGCCCGAACATCCACGAGTGCTTCCATCGGGGAGCGGCGACGTTCATGATTCTGGGGAATCTTTGCACGCGGGGCTGTGCTTTCTGTTCGGTGCCGAAGGGTTCGCCGGCCAAGCGGGAATTTACGCTGGATGCCGAGGAGCCGGAGCACGTAGCGGAGATGGCGGCGGAGATGCGGC
>CANNLB010000418.1 GCA_947505565.1 Acidobacteriota bacterium
AGATCTGCTGGGGCGTGGGGACCTTGCCTTTGGCGAGTTGTTCGCGGACGACGAAGAGGAAGCCGAGGGCGTCGTGAGCGCAGGCGGGCACGGGAAACTCACTTTTGCCGCCGCCGTGGCTGGTGATGCGGGTGCCGGTGGGGTGGGTGTAGGTGGATGTCTCCTTCGCTTTGCGGGTCCCGTGGGTGGATTCTTTGACGAGGTCGACGGAACAGAGGTTGCGGTCGACGGTGCTGTGGAACACGTCCTGGACCTTAAAGCCGGGGATGGCGGCTTCCAGTTTGAGGGTGAACTTCCACTTGTCGCCATCTTTGGTCGACAGGAGTTGACCGTCTCCGAGGCTGAGGCCACTGGGCCAACTGACCTGATAGCGGGTGGCTTCTTCGTTAGGCCCAGCGGCCCCGAGCCCGGTCGCCAGAAGGACGAACCACCAGCTACGCATGTTGTCCAACCGACGATGCGGTCCGCTTTCGTTGCTCGACGACGGCTTGGTAGATGTCGAGGGTTTGGCGGGCGGTCTGCTTCCAGGTGTAGCGGGCGGCGTTTTGACGGCCGAGGCGTTCCATACGGAGCCGGAAATCGGGGTCGAGGAGGAGGTCGCGCATGGCGGTGACCATTTCGCGGGTGGAGTAGGGATTAAACAAGACGGCCGCATCGCCGGCCACTTCTTTCATGGCGGAAGTGTTCGAACAGGCGACGGCGCGTCCGCTGGCCATGGCTTCGAGAATGGGGATGCCGAAGCCTTCGTAGAAAGACGGAAAGACGAAGAGGTCGCTGGCGTTGTAGAGCTGCAGGAGCTCTTCGTCGTTGACGTAGCCGGTGAAGTGAATCCGGTTGCTGAAGGGGGAGGCTTCGGCGATTTGATGGACGCGGGGGGCGAACCAGGTATCCTTGCCGACGAAGACCAGGCTGTGCGGGAGTTGGGGGTAATTGGCGACTAGCTCTTCGAAGGCGCGGATGAGGCCGATGGGGTTTTTGCGGGGTTGGAGATCGCCGACGCAGAGAACGTAAGGGCCACGGATGGCGAAGCGTCCATCGACGAACGCTTTGGCCGGAGCTTTGGGCTGGGGCTGAAAGATTTCGGAGCAGGCGGCGGGGACGACGGTGATTTTTTCTGGATCCATCCCGTAGGCGCGGGCGATTCCGCCGCGGGAGAATTCGCTAAGGGTGACCACTTTGGCGGCGCTGCGGACGGTGCGTTCGACGGTCATCCGGAGTTGCATGCGGCGGGCGCGGGGGAAGAATTCGGGATGTTCGAGGTAGCTGACGTCGTGGACGCTGACGACGACCGGGACGGGGCAGAAGAGCGGGGCGGTGTATTGGACGTGGACTAAGTCGGGCTTATCCTGACGCAGACCTCGTGATAGATCGAACCCGAGGCGGAGGAACGGGTTATTACTCACCCAGCGCTTGGCGAAGCGGGGCGGGACAACCTGGTCAGCTCCAGGCATCGATAAATAGGCCAGGAATTCAGATTTCCGATCGAGACCTGCGTATTGCTGGAGCAGGTTCCGAATATAGACTTCGTTCCCGGTTAGGTGGCGACCTATGGCGTGGGCATCAATGCCGTAGCGCATGCTGGTTCATCCAGAGTAAATCCATCCTCTACTAATCCCCTAAAATTCCGGCCGCGTCGAGACATTTCCATGCCGCTTCCCGGTGGAAGGTCTTCTCATACAATACCCTGCCTGCGGCGCTAAGTGTCGCGGCTAATGCTTCATCTTGTAACAATTGGCGGATGGCGGCGGCAAAGTCGGCAGGGGAGTCGGCGAGTAAGAAGTGTTCGCCGTCGCGTCCCGGTAGGCCTTCGGCGCCGATTCGGGTGGAAACAACGGGTGTTCCGGCGGCCCAGGCTTCGAGAATTTTTACACGCGTACCGCTGCCGGAGAGCAAGGGAACGACCGCGATTTTGGAGCGTTCGATTTCGGCCATGGCATCCGCGACCGCTCCGGTAATTTCGACCTGTTCAAGCCCGGCCAGGGTGTGGGCGATGGCATGGGGGTTCATGCCGACGAGGCGCCAGCGGAGCGTGGGGTCGGGTTGAAGAGTGGGCCAGACGTGCTTTGCGAACCAGGCCACGGCCTGTTGATTAGGGTGGTATTCCATGTTGCCGGAGAAGACGAGGGTCCGCTCGCGCTTTTCGGCGGTGAGGGCCCGCCAGGGGATGGTGTTGGGAAAGACGGTGAGGGGCAGGCGGGGGGCGAGGGCGGCGACGCGGGCGGCGTCCTGGAGGGAAGTGACGAGGGCACCGGAGTAGCGGGGGAGGAACTGGCGTTCGAGCTTTTCCGAGAGGCGGGCGAAGCGGCGGTGGGCCATGCGTGCGGGCCAGCGTTCGGCGCGGCTGAGGCTGCGGAAGAATTCGCTTTCGACGTTGTGCAGATCGCAGATGACGGATTGGCTGAAGGGTCGGAGCACGTCGACGTAGGGCCCGAGCCAGAAGTGTTCGACGAAGATGACGTCGTAGCGCTGGCCGGCGAGGAGGCGAGTGATTTCGGCTTCGAAGCCAGCGAGACGATCGATGAGCGGGGGTACGCCGCGGACGAAGCGCCCGGCATTGCGGGCGAGGCGGGCGGTGAAGGAGCGGCCGTTGGCGGGCAGGGTGATCTGCCACTGGTTTCGCACGGCCGAATCGGTGGCGGGTTCGCAGGGGGCGAAGGAGAGAAGGTCGACGACGGCCCCACGGCTGGTTGAGTACTCTATCAGCGAGGCGATGCGTTGGGCCCCGCCCCCGAGGACGGGGAACGGAGCTTCGGGCGCGAGGAATAGAACCTTCGGGGGCAACCTTCTATTTTCCTTTTTCTATTGTCCTCTTTCGAGGATCTGCGCGGTGTGGCGGCGTCCGTGGGCGGCGAGGAAGAGGAGCCATTGAAAGCCGTCGAAGACGCCGAGCATGGGGTGTTCGAAGCGGCCGTCGCGGAGGGGGGCGTCGGTCGACTCGATCCAGGTGTGCATCTCCTGGCGAAAGTCGCCGTATGCGGCCCAGAATTCGGCGGCGGAGGTCCAGGTGCCTTCGGGCAGCAGGTGTTGCGGTGATTCGGCGGTGCGACCGCGGGTGGACGCGCGGTCGAAGAGAGTTTGGTCCACCCAGGTCGAAGGGGGCAGTTGGTCGCCATAGAGTAAGGAGCTTTGGACCAGTTGGAAGATCTGCCGATCGGCCTTGTCGAGGTGTTCGCAGATCTCGGCGACGCTCCAGGCGCCATCGGGCGATGGTTGGTGCCAGGCTTGCGTCGCTTGGCGCAGTGACGCTTCCTGTTCGCGCAACTCCCGTAGGAGGTGCTGGCGTTCTTCGGCAGTGAGGGACATCTCTCCAGGCTACCCTCTTCGGAGCGCTTCCTCATAAACGGCGCGGGTTTCTTTGGCGGTTCGCTGCCAACTGAACTGGCTGGCTCGGCGGAGACCGGCTTCTCTCCATTGGGCGAGGCGGGTTGGTGCGGTGACGCAGGCGGACATACCTTCGACCCAGGCGCTGACATCGGTCGCATCCCCTTGCCAGGCGGCACCGCCGGCCACCTCGGTGACGGCTGGGTCGTGTGAGGTTAAGACGGCGGCACCGCTTTGCATGGCTTCGAGGATAGGAAGGCCGAAGCCTTCGTAGAGGCTGGGGTAGGCGACGGCGAGGGCGTTCGCGTAGAGATCGCAGAGAGACTCTTCGGTGACCGCGCCGGTGAGGATGAGGCCGTCTTGGGGGCTGAATTCCGGACCGTCCTCTCTTCGCCTGCCGGCGAGGACCAGGGGGACACGGTGGCGCTTCCAAACCTCTCTCCAGGCTTCGACGAGGAACGGCAGGTTTTTCCTCGGTTCGAGGGTGCCGACGAACAGAAAGTAGGGGGTTGCGCCGGGATTGCGAGGCCTGAGGCGGAAGGCCGGGCCAGCGGCCAAGGGGACGGCCACCACGCGATCGGGTGGGAGGCCGAAGCGGCTAATGGCTTCGCGACGGACGGCTTCGCTGAGGGTGAGAACGAGGGTAGCCCGGCCGAGGCGGAGGAGCCAGGGGGTGCGTTGGCGGACGCGATCGGCCCCGATGTGCCAGCCGACTTCGCGCCAGGGGGAGAGATCGTGGAGCGAGAGGACGCTGGGGCGGGTTCGCCAGTAGGGGACCGAAAAATCGGTTCCGTGAAAGACGTCGAAGCGTTCGCGGCGGAGGGTGAGGGGGAGCCCGGCGAGCCACCATTTTCCGGCGAAGCGGCCGGGGGGAGGGGTGG
>CANNLB010000419.1 GCA_947505565.1 Acidobacteriota bacterium
TAAAAGCTTTGCAATTGAGGTAGAGTAACCCCATGACCCCCCATGATGCAAAAGCAATCGCCGATTTTCTAATCGGTAATGTGATGATGGAATCGGCGGCCACCAAACGCGTTTTCGCTGCGGTGCCGACGGACAAACACGACTATTCCCCCGACGATAAGTCGATGAATGCGTTGGACTTAGTCAAACACACGGCCGGAGCAGAGATCATGATTCTAGAAATGGCCAACGTGGGCGGCGATGCCGCCTTCCCCGAAGCGGTCAACGCCCTCGGTTCGGCTGCCGAAGTCGTCGAATGGTTCGATAAAGAATTGACCGCCGTCATCGGACGCTTGCAGGCCAAGAGTCCCGAAGATCTCGCCGCCGTCATCTCCGTTTGGGGCGGAGCGTTCACCATGCCGGCTGTAAACTTTATCGGCTTTGCGATGGGGCACTCCGTCCACCATCGCGGCCAACTATCGGCCTATCTCCGCCCGATGGGAGCCAAAGTGCCCTCCATCTACGGCCCCAGCGGCGACTCGGCCAGCTAACTGATCCGGGCTTTGCGGAACCGGTAGTCTTCGATTTGCGGCATCCGAATCACCCGGCACATCTCGAACAACCGGCTCCGCGCCCGCAGCCCAATCTGATCCCCCAACGTGCGACCGTACTCACGGCCGTTCCCCGTCGTCGTCGCCCTCCCCGCCCCGCCGATGTCCGGGTCCGATAGATTCGTCGTCGCGATAATCGGCTTCCGATTGTTACAACGGTGGGTGATCAGGCTCGTCACCGTATCTTCCACCCAGTCCGTAATTCGATGCGCCCCTAAATCATCCAGTAACAGTAACTCCGAATCCAGCGCTGAGGAGTACGCTTCCCGATTCCCCCCGCCGCTCGCCGGGTCGTAGCTCGAACGAATGCTCTGCAGTAAGTGCTGGTAGTCATAGAAAAGGCCCGAAAAGCCCCGGCCCATCAGCGTCCGCAGCGCCGCCACCGCCAGATGCGTCTTCCCCGTCCCCGGCTCACCGATCAGTAGCAGTCCCGGCTTTTCCACCGCCGGAAACTCCTTCGCATAGCCCCTTACAATCAGCATCACGTTCTGCAAGTTCCGAAACGCAATCTGGTTGTCCGCCGGCAGTACGAAATTGTCGAGCGACGCGTTCTCATACAACGGCGGGATCCCCGCGTTGTCCCAGTTCTCCTGCTGCTGGTCGGCCAGCACGCAGTCGCAGCGCTTGGCGCCGCTGATGCCGTTCCGTTCGGCGATGATCCAGCCGGATCCTTGGCAGTGCGGGCAGGCGGGGTTAGGCATCGATCACTCCAGTGTAACGAGTACCTGACCCGACGTCACCGTACTGCCTTCCTCCACCCGCACCGCCGCTACCACCCCTGCCCGCGGGCTCTTCAGTTCGTTCTGCATTTTCATCGCCTCTAAAATCAGCAAACCCTGCCCCGCCTCCACCGCCTCCCCCGCCTGCGCCAACACCCGCACCACCTTTCCCGGCATCGCCGCCTTCACCTCCCGCGCCGCCGACCCCGCCGACCCCCCGGACTTCGATCGAGCCCGCGGATCCGCCAACACCCGCAGCCACTCCATCGAGTTCACCGCGATCCACTCCGAACTCAAGCTCTCATGAATCACAAAGCTCTGCCCATTCAAGAGCACCGAGTAAACCCCCGGTCGAATTTCCACGATATCCGGTTCCATCACGAGTTTCTCCAAGCCGACCGCCGCGCCACCGGCAACGCCTCCGCCGCCTTCGGCCGGTACGCCGCCAGCGCCGCCACCAACGCATCGCCCACCGGCGGCGCTGGATCCGAATAGTTGAACGTGTTCAGAAATGTCGTATGCAGCTCTCCCGCCACAAACGCCGGATCCGCAATCAACTGCCGGAAGAAGTGCACATTGTTCCGAATACCCAGAATCACCGTCTCCCGCAACGCCCGCTCCATCCGCGCAATCGCCGTCAACCGATCCGGAGCCCAAACCGCCAACTTCGCGAGCAACGGGTCGTAATCCAGCGGCACCGTCCAGCCCTCATACACCCCACTATCCAGACGAACCCCCGGCCCCGATGGCAGCTCCAGCCGCTCAATCACCCCCGGCGAAGGGAAGAAATTGTTCGCCGGATCCTCGGCATACAGCCGGCATTCAATCGCCGAACCAGACCACCGGATATCCTCCTGTCGATGCGGAAGAACAGCCCCGGAAGCGACGTCAAGCTGCAAATGCACCAGGTCAAGTTGCGTCACCAGCTCCGTCACGGGATGCTCCACCTGCAGCCGCGTATTCATCTCCAAAAAGTAGAAGTTGTGCTCGGCGTCCACTAGAAACTCGGCCGTCCCGGCGTTCGTATACCCAGCCGCCCGGGCAATCTCAATCGCCGCCTCGCCCATCCGATGCCGCAGCGTCGGGTCGATCGCTGACAAAGGCGACGGCGACTCTTCAATCACCTTCTGATGCCGCCGCTGCAACGAGCATTCGCGTTCTCCCAAGTGAATCAGATTGCCATGATGATCGCCAAAAAGCTGAATCTCAATATGCCGCGGCCGAATCAACGCCTTTTCCAGATACACCTCCGCCGACGTGAAACTCCGCTCGGCCTCACTCGATGCGTCCCGCAGCGCGGCTGCCAAGTTCGCCTCTCGGTCCACCACCCGCATCCCCTTGCCGCCCCCGCCCGCCGCCGCTTTGATCATCACCGGATAGCCGATCTGACTCGCGATGCGCTTGGCTTCGCCCAGGTCCGTCACCGCCGCCGCCGTCCCCGGCACCACCGGCGCCCCCACCCGCAGCGCCAACTGCCGAGCCGCCGTCTTCGAACCCAACGACCGGATCGCCGCCGCCGTTGGGCCAATAAACACGATCCCCGCCTCGGCGCACGCCGCCGCAAAATCGGCGTTCTCGCTCAGAAACCCATATCCCGGGTGAATCGCGTCCGCCCCGTGCAACCGCGCCGCCGCGATCAGCTTATCAATCCGCAGGTAGCTCTCCGACGACGGCGACGGCCCCAGATACGCCGCTTCATCGGCCAGCTGCACCGCTAGCGATTTCCGATCGGCGTCCGAATAGACCGCCACGCTCCGGATCCGGCGCTCCCGCAGGGCCCGCAGAACCCGCACCGCGATCTCGCCTCGATTCGCTACCAGAACCTTACCAAACATGAACAGCGATTGTAGCAGTGGTTTGGTACTCTTCTGTAATGGCGGTCGAAACAACTAAAAGTTCGTTGAAGCTTCAAGGCGTACGCTTGACGCGTCAGCGGAAGATTTTACTCGATCTAATCGATAAATCCGGGAAGCATCTGGACGCCGAAAGCCTTTACCAACTCGCACGCCTGCAGGACCCCAAACTCAACCGCGTCACCGTCTACCGAACTCTGAAAATGTTGAAGGTCGGCGGCCTCGTCGACGAACTCGATCTCATGCATCACTCGGGCGACCAGCATTACTACGAAACCCGTATGAAGCGCGAGCATGCCCACATCATCTGCCTCCGCTGCGGCAAGGTCGAAGAGTTTTTCGGCGAGCCCCTTCTCCAGATTCGTAAGCAGGTCGAAGAGATGTTCGGCTTTCAAATCCTGCTCACCCGCACCGAAATTGGCGGCTACTGCGCCACCTGTCAGGTCCAGCGCGCCCAAGAGTTGGACGAAGCGGCCGTAGGAGCATAACCCCATGACGCTAGCCGGCGTGCCCGTTCTAGAGGTGGTTTCGCCGTCCGGAAACCGATCGCCCGTGCTGCTGGAGCCCGTTCCCTTCCTCATCGGTCGCCAAGCCGATAACAACCTCGTCCTGCGCGACAATCGCGCCTCCCGCTCTCACGCGCGCATCGTTTGGGAGTCCGGCGAATACGTCGTCGAAGACCTGCACAGCCGCAACGGTATCACCATCAACGGCGAAAAGCTCGACCGCGCCGCGTTGAAAGAAGGCGACGTCATCGGCTTCGGCGTCGAAGATTCCTACGAGCTCGTCTTTCGATCGGCCGGCCATGAGAATACGATCGCCCCGGCCACCGGCTTGCGACGCCTACGGTCGATTCTGGAAGTCGCCCGCACCCTCACCGGAGCCCTCTCCACGGACCACGTCCTCGCCAGTCTGCTCGAAGCGGCCCTCAGCGTTACCCAGTGCGAACGGGGCTTCGTCCTCCTCCGCGAAGGCGACGGCCTCGCGATGCGCATCGGCCGCGACGCCGCCGGCCTGGTGCTCACCGAGGACGAGTTG
>CANNLB010000420.1 GCA_947505565.1 Acidobacteriota bacterium
TCCCCAGCTCATGAATACTGTAACCCGGCGGGTTCACCTTGTCGCTCTTGACTAACATCTCCAGGCCGGCCTTGGTGTACATCTCCTCCATCGTATCCGCCGCGTCTATACAAAGGTTTCGCTCATTGTCCCCGTAACGGGCGTCAATATGCAGCGTCGGAATCCCCCAGGCGTCCTGCTGATCCTTGTTGAGCCGAACATGGTTTTCTTTGCGCGGTAGCACCTCGCCGAAGATACTCCCCTGCACACACGATCCGGCGTAACTGGCCAGCTTCTTCTGCAGCGCCTCGCCGTACTCGGTAAAGTACCGCGGATCCGGGCTCGATCCGGTATTCATCGGCAGCGCATAGCCGCGGATGAAGTTCCGCTTTTCTTTCTTGTCCAAGTTACGGAAGCGCGGCATAAACAGGCCGCCGCCGATCAATTGCGGAGTCGCCTTGCCGTCCCGCGCCTCCGGCATGGAAGCAACCACGTTGCATCCGTATTGCTGATCGATGAGATAATGGCCCAACGCGCCGGAGGAGTTCGCCAAGTTCGAAAGCAAAAGCAGACGCGTCGTCTCCAGCGTGCCCGCCGCCAGCACCACCACCCGCGCCTTGGCCTGCATCTCCCGGCCCGTATGGCGGTCCAGAAAGATCACCCCATTGGCTTTCCCCGTGTTCTTATCGACGGAAACCTGCCGCACCACGGCATTCGGAACCACGTCCAGCTTCCCCGTCGCCAGCGCATTCGGAATCGAAAGGTTCACTGAACTCGCCAGCCCATTCTCACCGATCGCCGCCCGCATCCGCGACACTCCCATCCCCATCTTGTTCGCCACCGCCGTCAGCCGCTTTTGGCACTCGCTATCCGGCGCCGCGTCGAAGCCGCCATCGACAAAGTTCCCATCCGGAAACTGCGGCCAACCCTCCTTCCGGCCCACCACCCGAAACTGCGCCTCCACCCGGGAGTAGAACGGCGCCAGATCGTCATGCCGAATCGGCCAATTCTCGCCAAAACCATCGTGATCGGCGGCCTTGAACTCGAAGTCCGAAAGCCGGAACGACTGCCTAGCCCAAAATAGCGACCGACCGCCGACCAGGCGGACACGGACCCAGTTATACGGCGCGTTCGCCGCCTGCGTATACGGAATCTCCTTCTCGTCCACCCACGTGTTGGCGTTGAACTCGTTCGCCTGGAACACATGCGGGTGCTGCCCCGGTTTGCCGAAACCGCGGAACGGCAGTTCGTGGGCCGCCTTGTTCGTGCGATCTTTTTCAAAATCGACCACCGGCCCGGCATTGAGCATCAGGCACCGAACGCCCTTCGCGGTAAGAACCCCGGCCGCCATGCCTCCGGAATGGCCGGAGCCGACAATAATCACGTCGTAAGTAAGGGTGGGCACGGTAGTAACTCAGCGGCGGGTCGGGTCAATCGGTAACCAATAGAATCCGGCCCCGCCCGGTCCGCGCCGCCGCCGGGAATTGTTGGCGTTGGCCTTGGCGTAAGGGGCGGAGTTCGTCGTGGCCGTGCGCAGATCGGCCCGCAGTTCAGTCAAAAACCGCTGGTGGGGATCGGTCGGCGGATCAAACGTCCAAGCCGCAATCAGCGGCTTCAGAACCTGATCGGCCTGCGCGGCGCTTAACCCGGAAAAGGGCCGTTGGAACAGCTTGTTGGCTTGGGAATCGAGGTGGTCCAAGCCGGAGCGATAGAGCGTCTGACGGGGCCCGGGCGAAACCGAGAGCAGAAAATCCAGAAACTCCGGTGCCTCCGCCTCGATCGCCCCGGGCAGCGCCCCGGCGGCTGGCTGCAGCAAACTCGCCACGTGCCGCAGGGTCGCCCGTTGGCCCACCGTGAAGAAACGCTGCAGCGATTCCGCCGCCGTCTCCGGTGCGACCGTGGCCACTTTCGCCGGAACCGTCGGCGCGGCAGGTTGGGCGGAAAGCGTCGAGGCCGCGGATGCCGCGGCGATCGATTGAAAAAACCGGCGGCGCTGGATTGGCATCAGCGACTCTACTTTTCGGACTTATACAGAATACTGATCAATTCGCTACCGCCAAAAGCGGTCTTTCCCACCACGACGCCCAGGAACTTGAACCCTTCTTCACCGGCTTGCCGCAACTCTTTTTCCATGGTCGAAGTCTTCGACGTCGCAGCGAGCTTGTACGTAATCTTGCCAGCCTTGTTATCCGGATTGAATTCCAGAATCACGGCCACTTCCTTGCCGCCGAAGGTCGAAGAGAATACGGTCTGCCCGCAATAGAAAAACCCCTCTTCGCCCGCCTGCTTGAGCTCCTTCTGCATCGTCGAAGTCTTCGAGGTTGCCACCAGTTTATACTTCCGCCCATTTGAAGGCACCGTGGAGTTCTTCGCCATCACCGTAATCACTTCGCTCCCGCCGAACGCGGACTCCCCACCCATCGCGCCACCGAAAACGAATCCATCGGCCGCCGCTTGGTTCAGTTCTTTCTCCATCGTGGAGGTCTTGGTGGTCGCCAGGACCCGATAATCGACTTTACCATCAGCCGAAAAAGCGAGCGTGCCCGTCAAGGCCGCGGTGAAAAGAATTCGAGTTAGCACCACGTTAGAGTATCACCGTGCCTCCCTCTGTCTTGGTTCAGCGTGAATATGAGGTTGAAAAACAGGTGGAAGAGAGAAGCTTCCGCCCTGCGGGCGGGGATTTGTAAGGCATGGGGGTCTATCGATTCGATACTCTCTGCCGGCGCGCCTGGTGGTTTCTTGGGTCGAGACCGCCCCTCCCCTGAATCGGCACGGTGCGAGAACCCTATTACGGGGGCGGACTCGTCTTGGAAGGGTGAGCGTCGCCGGAAGTCCAAATGCGGACGTCCGCATCAATGCGGACCTCCGGTTGGATGGCAGTTCGTGACGTCGATCCGCTTTCCGCCGATTTCGTTTGATCCGATACACCTCTGTTGATGACGACGGGCGACTTGTTTCGAGATTTTTCCACCGGAAAACTAACGCAATTGGCCGAGCGGATCGATGCCTGTCTCTACCGCCTCAATGAGGATCAAATATGGGCTCGCGCCGGGAGGATCAAATATGGGCTCGCGCCGGGAGGATCAAATATGGGCTCGCGCCGGCGAGAACGAAAACGCAGTCGGCAATCTGGTTCTCCATCTGATCGGAAACACCGGGCAGTGGATCGTCAGCGCCGTGGGCGGCACCGACGACATCCGCCACCGCGATGAAGGGTTTAATGCCCGCGGCGGCGTCAGCAAAGCTGAGTTGAAACCCCGCCTCGCCGCGCGGATCGCGGAGGTCACCGCCGTCATTGCCAGCGTGAATGACTCCCGCCTGGCCGAGCAAGCCCATGTCTAGCGTTACGACGTTTCGGTCTTCGAAGCAACCGATCACGTCGTCGAACACTTCTCCCAGCACATGAGCCAAATCGCGTTTGCCACCAAGCTCTGCACGGGCCAGGAACTCGGCTTTTTACACGCATCTAAAACACCCGGCGCACGAGGAAACAACACCTTGAAACTGCTGCTTTGCCTGATAGCCTGCGGAACCCTCTAGGGCCAGACCAAGCCCTCCACCCGATCCTTGAACAGCATCGACTGGATGGAGCTACAGGAGTTCGTCCCCGAAACAATCGACACCGTGCTGATTCCTACCGGCACCATTGAGGCCCACGGAGTCATCAACGACGCGGACAACACCGCCCCGGAGGCCTCAACGCGCTCTATTCACCCTTGCCGCCATATGGTATGACCGGCATGCTCGCTCCCTTCGCCGCCACGTGCGCGATCAAAGGCAGTGTTATCGTCTCTTCCCCACCGACGTCCTCGAAGGCCGGGCCGACCAAGGATTTCGCCACGTCATCATCATCACCGACCAACGGTTGTGCGTTCGCGTCTTGGTCGTCAACTGTTGGTCGACCTGTTCGGACACCACTCTGAGGGTGTTTGGCCTGGACGGCGGCCACGCCGGATCCAACGAAACCGCCTACGTCCAAGCCGTCGGCGGAAGTATGACGCCGCCAAGGCCGCCCAATACAAAACCGCCGTCAACGTCTGCGTCATGGACGTCATCAAAGATCACGATCCGAACGTGGGACAAAGCGAAAGCTTTCCGCAGATCGCGGGGTTGGGTTACTCTGGTGAGGGAAATTCAATGTTGCGTCACTCTTGGATGTTCACGGCCACCTTCTGCGCCAGCGGCTTGGCACAGACGCCCGATACAACTTTTTTCGAAG
>CANNLB010000421.1 GCA_947505565.1 Acidobacteriota bacterium
GGCTACGGCCTTCTTGGCGTCGGCTTGGCCGATGACGTATTTGTCTAATTCCCGGACAATTTCGCGGGGTGTGAGTTCATCGAGGAGTGGCGCTTCGCCATCGGCATGGGCCCCGTGTTGCGGCAGGTAGATGACCATTAGCCCAGCTCCTCGAAAACGCAGTTATGGTTGGTATAGATGCAGATGTCGCCGGCGATCTTCATCGCCTTTTCGACGATCTGGCGGGCCGACAATTCGGTATTCTCCATTAGTGCGACGGCCGAACAACGGGCGAACGAGCCGCCGGAGCCGATGGCCATCACGTTATCGTCTGGTTCGATGACGTCACCGTTGCCGCCCAGCAGATAGATTTTTTCGCTATCGGCGACCAACAGGAGAGCTTCCAGATGGCGCAGCACCTTGTCGGTCCGCCAGTCTTTGGCCAGTTCCACCACGGCGCGGTCCAGCTTGCCGTTGTGCTGTTCCAGCTTGGTTTCAAAACGAGCAAACAGAGAGAACGCGTCTGCCGTTGAGCCCGCAAAGCCAGCCATGATCTTGCCGTTGTATAGCGTGCGGAGCTTTTTGGCGTTCCCCTTAAGCACCTCTGAACCCATGGTCACTTGACCATCGGCGGCCATGACGACCTTTCCTCCCCGGCGAACCGCCAGGACCGTCGTCGATCGAATCCGTTGAGACATGAATCTAACCATCTATTCTACCGTGCCTCGCCGAGCAACGCCGAAAGGGTCGCGGAAACGAACCGATGGAGGAGTGATTGACCATCGAGGGCAAAGGCCACCATCGCGTTGTCCAGCGGCCCGAGCGCGGGATCGTACCCTCCGGCGGCGATCACGACGTGCTACTTCCCTTTATGTTTAAAGTTCATCGGCGTCGACCGCGCACTGGCCGGCAGTTTCGTTTGCCAAACTTGTGCCCCGCCTTTTAGATCGAACGCCCGCGAGTTCGGGTCCAGCGTGGCCCCGATAAACAGCAATCCCCTGGATTGAGCGGCCCGAATGGCGCGCGCTAAATGTCCCCGGTGCGCGTATCCATCGCCACCAGCGACCCCCACGGCGACTTCACGCACGGGCGCGTCATGCCATTTGCCGATCCCTTCTGGGCGGTCATTTCTACCCCACGAACCTTTTTTTCCGCGAACTCCACCGGCGGAAGCAAGCGGATCATCGGCCTTAGATGGTTAACCGGGACGACGAGCGAGCCTTTAAGCGATGGCGGGGTGAAGCTCCCCTCGTTCCGCAACTGGGCCACGCGCTCGGGACAGGCGGTGCCGGGGTTGGCCGACGCGGTTTCCACATCGCTTTCGGGTACGGCCGGGCTTCCCAGTGGCGCGATGCAGGAGGAAGACGTGTCCAGTCTTCGAGCCGACGGCCACGGTCGCCTTTCCCTTCACGATGTACGGCTCCGGTTGGCTGGCCACATCGGAGTCCCCGATGTCATGGTGGACGGTCTGGAAGCCCCAAACCAGCTTTCCGGTTTTGGCTTCCAACGCGACTACCGAGTGGCCGTCATAGTGGTCCGGGGTGGCCGAACCGGTCGGCACGAAGCACCCCCGTGATTGTTGTCCGCAATTGCGGAACCTGTAATCACCATATTGCCGAAGACCGCGGGGGGCGAGGTCTGTTCGTACTCGCCGCGATAGTCGGGCGCGCGCCGCAAGCCCTTCGTTAGATCCGGCGAGACGAACCCGGTGCCGGGCATTCTGGCCAACGCATCCAAGGCGACCAACTGGGCGTCAATCGTCGCAACAAAAAACGGCCTTTCCACGCCGAGACAGCGCGACTGGCGAAGTCGCCGTAGTGTCCGTTCCGGTTGATGGCGATCTGCCGTTCCCATCGAACCTTCCCGGGATGCGGCTCCAGAGCGACCAGTGCTCCCAAGGGCGAGAAGACGTAGAGCAGGCGATGGGCATAGACGGCGGTCACGTTAAACGCCGGAGTAAGGCCACCACCCGGCAGCGCCATCAAAGGCTCGCCCGTCCGATATGTCCAAGCTGCTTGCAATCGTTAGACGTTACCCGTGTATACCTGCCGAAGCGGCGAATACTTACCCGTCCATAAGTTTGCCGCAGCCGGTATGGTGCCAAAGATCCGCATGCTCGGAGTCTGTGCCATTTCGCCTCCGCAATCAATAACCAGAGTCGGCGTTGTCTTACTCTTGCCGTCTCCGCAGCGCGCTATCAGCCAGCCCGCCCCGCGCTTCGCTCCGATCCGCTTCCGGCTTCGCTTGCGACCAATCGATCGCGCTCTGCCGTAACGAATCGAGCACTAACCCTAGGATGGCTCGTTCGACGACACGCCGCCTCGTGGCGGTCGAACCACGGGCTGCCGGGTTCATCCGCATCCCAGGCCTTCCTCGAAGGTCGTCCAGCGTCAGCGTTGTCGATGGCCTCAATCGGTTCGCCAGCCATTCTGTCTGCCCTGCTGCTCTCCGTGCGATGGGCAACGGGTTGCATAGCCCCGCCTCGTTGTGGCGATATGCGGCAGTTGGCGCGCAGGAGACTTCGAGGTTCCGGGACCTCCGCGGCCATTCGAGCGTCGGCAGCAGCTCGGCGCGGTACAAGGGTGGGGGCGGTACCTCGTTCAACCACCCCTCAACGTCACGTTCCGCAACGGCACTTCGGCATGGGCCGACGGTAGGATCGTCTACTCAGTTACGCCCGACGCCTACGCTACGGCGGGCGCCGTTTCGGCGCCACAACGCCGCTGGTCAGATGTTACTGGAGGAGGATCGCCCACTCCGGTCCGCCTCGCGCGGCACCAGAGGCAGATCCGCCATTGGAGGTAACCGCTTGGCGTTTATCGCCTGACCAAGACCGAATCGACCGCTTCCTCTTTCTCTGGGAAGTCGCTCCGGTAGTGACCACCCCGGCTCTCTTCCCGGGCCAGCGCGGCCTCTGCAATGAGCAAAGCCACCTGATGCATGCTTCGCAACTCAAAGTCCAACCGCCCGGGCTGCTTCCGC
The DNA here is from genome assembly GCA_947505565.1 of Acidobacteriota bacterium. GTDB lineage: Bacteria > Acidobacteriota > Terriglobia > Bryobacterales > Bryobacteraceae. Next base: position 2,962 of record CANNLB010000421.1, read on the forward strand.
TTTTCAATGGGAATGGATCGCAATAGCTCCAGGGCTTTGCCTAATCCTGCTCCGTCCCGCGTAATGCCGCAGTACTGCCATGTAATGGCCCGCAGATGGCTCTCGCTGATGGCCGGGAATCGCTCCGGCAGCGGGGCTTGTCCTTCCGCTTTGGTCGCCCCAAGCCCCTTCATTGCTTCTGCTGCCCTGGCCCCGAAGACGACCCCTTCCAGCAATGAATTACTCGCCAAGCGATTCGCTCCGTGCACGCCGGTGCACGCCACCTCCCCCGCGGCGAACAACCGGCCGACGGTTGTTCGGCCGTCGAGGTCGGTTTGGACGCCGCCCATGGCGTAGTGGGCGGCGGGATGTACAGGTGCCGGTTTTTCTCGCAGATCCAGGTTGTAGAGCAGGCACGTTTCAAAAATGCGAGGGAAATGGGTTTCCATCGTGCCCGGCGCAAAATGGGTCATGTCCAAGAACATATGGGGAGCTCCGGTGCGGGCCATCTCGCGCACAATCGCGCGGCTGACCACGTCGCGCGATGCCAGTTCGTCCTGGAATCGCTCCCCGGCGGCGTTCCGCAGAATCGCCCCGTCGCCTCGCAACGCTTCCGAGAGCAAGAACCGTGGCGCCTCATCTAAGTGCAGCGCCGTAGGATGGAACTGCACGAACTCAATATCCTGAATCGCGGCTCCGGCGCGGTAGCTCATGGCGACGCCGTCCCCGGTCGCCACATCGGGATTCGTGGTTTCTTTGTAAACCCGTCCTAATCCGCCGGTGGCCAGCAACACGGCTCGGGCATAGATGGGAATCTGCTGTTCATGCCGGGCATCGAACGCCAGGACCCCCCGCACTTCTCCGTCGTGCAGCAATAGATCGGTGACGGCTGCGAAGCTGAGGAACCGGAGATTGGCCATCGAGGCGGCCTTGCGATAAAGCGCCCGGGAAATTTCGCGCCCGGTGGAGTCGCCGTGGGCATGGAGAATTCGATTCCGTGAATGGGCGCCCTCCCGGCCAAAGACCAACTCGCCGCCTTCGCGGTCAAACTCGGCACCCCATCCGAGCAGTTCTTCAATCACGCGGGGGCCTTCGGCGACGAGTGTGCGCACGGCTTCGACGTTACACAACCCATCGCCGGCCAGGAGCGTGTCCTGTTCGTGCAGGGCGACGCGGTCGTCGTCACTCAGTGCCGCGGCAATGCCTCCCTGAGCGTATTCACTGGCGGATTCATGCAGGGTATCCTTTGCCAGAACC
>CANNLB010000422.1 GCA_947505565.1 Acidobacteriota bacterium
CATTACGTCGGGCCGGGCTTCTTACAATACATTTGGGGATAATACGGCGTCAGCGGTAGCGCCCTTTAGCAAGGGAACCGGGGCGGCGGCGAAGACAGAGAATGGAGTGATTTATTTTTCGGGTTTGCAGACGGTGCCGGACCCGTCGATTGCGACGATCACGGCGATTAACAACATTCGCAGTCGGAGCACGTTGCAGGGGATTGCGGATGCGAGTGGGAAGATACTGCTCGTGAATCCGACAGCGGGGCAGTTGGGCACGTTGGCACCAGGGTTTCTGGAAGGCCCGGGGGAGTTACGGTTCGACATCAATCTGGCGAAGCGCATTCAGTTGAATGAACGGTTCAACATGGAGTTACGGGTGGATGCGATTGATGCGTTGAACCGGCCGCAGTGGAGTGACCCAAACGTCGATATGAACTCGGTGAATTTTGGGCGAATCACGGCGGCCGGGGGAAATCGGATCGTGGTGTTACAGATGCGGCTGGACTTCTAACTTAGCGGGGGCCGCGGAAGCCGTTGGGTGGGCCTTGGCGAGCCGCCGAGGCTCCGCCGGCCGGGGCGGCGAGCAGGTTTAAGCGCGCGGCCTCGCCGATCTCTTCGCGGAGCTTGGAAGAGTCTTCGAGCGCTTTCAGCTTCGTCTTTTGATCGGCGGAGAGGAAGCTGACGGCGGCGGTTTGCGCTTTGGTGTGGTTGTCGGTGATTTGCTTTTCGAGGGCTTGGATTTCGAGCAGCAATTTGCCGAGGGCGGCGGCGTCGGTGGAGCCGGCGGTGAGTAAGGCTTGGAGGGCAGTGCGCTTGGGACGGATCTGCTCCATTACCGTCCGGGAGGCTGTCAGGAGCGCCTGGTTGGAGTTCGTTATGGACGTGATTTGCGTGTCCGTCAGATTCATATAGGTCTTCAGTTCGGTGACGGGCGGGGCGAAGCCGCCAGGAGGGGGAGGCCCTTGGGCAAAGGCGACAGCCAAGGCGAAGACAGGGGCCAAAAGAGATAGCTTTGTCATGTTCATAACGGGAATCCTCTAGTTTTGGGGTTGGGCGGGAACCGCCTCTGTAGGGTTAAACGCAAATAGAAGAGACCGGTTGGTTAAGGGTTTGCTAAATGTATAGAGGTGCGAATTGGTCAGTGGATTCTCGGCGCGGCGTTACTGCTGCTGATTCCGTTGGGGTGGCTGCAGTATGGTTGGATCGGGGAGATCAGCGACGCGGAGTTCGGGCGGCGGCAGGCGGGGCTCGAAGCTTCCGTCGAGCAGGTAGCAAAGGAGTTTGATCGCGCCGTGCTGGAAAGCCTAGGGCCGGTACTACCGCGTCCGCGCGGTGGGCCGCCCCTAAAGGCGGGGCCCCCGCCGGAGGATTTCGCGGCGCGGGTGGAGAGGTGGAGAGCCGGGGATGGGCCGCCGATCGTTTTGTCGGTTCGCTGGTCAGAGGAGGAACCGAAGCAGAGACCTGACTGGTGGGTGCTGCGCGCGCCGGGCGGATTCCTGGAGATTCTGCTGAATATGGCTTATCTTCGCGAGCACTTTTTACCCGAACTGCTGCAGCAGCATTTCGGTGACCGCGGTTTGGAGCGCTACGCCTTTCGACTGGTTCGACCGGAAGGGGTGGTGTATTCAACGGGAGAAACGGAATGGGAGACTTCGACCGAGGTGCTTTCGGTTGGACCGCCGGGAAGGCGGACGCCTTGGCATTTCGAAGCCGGACAGCGGGGCGGGACATTGAAGGCGGTGGTTTCGAGAGCGCGGTTGCGGAACTTGGCGTTGAGTGGAGCAACGATCGTTTTGCTGGCGGCGGCGTTGATTGCGCTGGCGCTGGTGGCCCGGCGGGCGGAACGGTTGTCGCACTTGCAGATGGAGTTTACGGCCGGGGTGACGCACGATTTGAAGACGCCGCTGGCCGTGATTTGTTCAGCGGGAGAGAATTTGGCCGGGGGCGTGGTGAAGGACCCGGCGCAGGTGCAGCGCTATGGGGCGCTCGTGCGGAGCGAGGGGCGACGGTTGACGCGCATGGTGGAGCAGGTACTGAGTTTTGCGGGAGTGCATACGTTTGCACGAGAGCCGGTGGACTTGCGCAAAGTGGCGCTGGCGGCGGCGGAGAGCGAGGCGGGGGTGACGGTGGATCTGCCAGAGCCGCTGCCGGTGATGGGCGATGAGATGGCGCTGCAGTTGGCACTGCGGAATCTGGTGGAAAACGCGGTGAAGCACGGCAAAAGCGGGATGGCGGTGCGCGGTTGGCGGGAGGGGAATATGGTGATGGTGCGGGTGGAGGACGAAGGGCCGGGGATCGACGACGAGGATTTGCCGCACCTTTTTGACCCTTACTATCGGGGTTGGCGGACGAAGCAGAATCAGGTGAAGGGGTTCGGGTTAGGATTAGCGTTAGTGAAGCGAATCATGGAAGGACACGACGGGACAGTGGAGGCGCGGAACGGGTCGCCGACGGGAAGCATGTTCACGGTGAAGATGCCAGCAGAATGAAGCGGATCCTTTTGATAGAAGACGAACCGGGGTTGGTGCTGACGATCACGGACGGGTTGTGGGCCGAGGGCTTTACTGTGACTTCGTGTGAAGACGGGCCGAGCGGACTGGCGGCGGCCTTAGGGGGTGAGAACGACGCGATCGTGTTGGACGGGATGTTGCCGGGGATGGATGGATTGCAGGTGTTGGCGAAGTTGCGGGCGGCGGGGAAACGGATGCCGGTATTGATGCTGACGGCGCGAAGCCAGACGGCGGACAAGGTGGCGGGGTTGCGCGGGGGAGCGGACGATTACTTAACGAAGCCATTTGCGATGGCGGAGTTGGTGGCGCGGCTGGAGGTGATGCTGCGGCGGACGACGCAGGAGTTGCAGTTTGGCGACGTGAGCGTGGACGTGGTGGCGGCGAGCGTGAAACGGGCGGGGACGACGGTGACTCTTTCGGCGAAGGAGTATCAGTTGTTGAAGTATTTGGTGGAGCGTCCGGGAGAGGTGGTGGGTCGAGAGGAGCTACTGGCAAACGTGTGGGGATACGGGGCGAGCATCTCGACGAGGACGGTGGATGTGCATATGACGTGGCTGCGGCAGAAGCTCGAAACGCACGCTTCGGAGCCCCGTTTTTTGGTCACTGTACGAGGCATGGGATACCGATTCACGCCCTAACTAAATTTATATTTCTTTTATTTTGTTGCAGTTACAAAAATGGAGCGTTTGGCTAGGGGTAACTAGGGGAGCAAAGTTGAAGCATGAGGATGACTCTTGCTTCTGTTCTGATTTCGACCTTGGCGGCGCAGACCGCGGAGCGCGGCACTATGGTGGCCGCCAACCAGCAGGCCCAGCAGGCGCAATCGGCCGGAGAGTACGCATTGGCGGAAGTACGGCTGCATTATGCTTTGCGGGTATGGGCGCAGTTGCGACCAGGAGAGCGAAATCCAGCGGACGAGGCGGTGCTGCACGGCAACCTCGCGGCGCTGTATGTGGAACAGCAGGAGTATGCTCAGGCGTTGGCGGAATGCGAGCGGGCGCTGGCATTCCGCCGGACGGGCGAGTGGTTGAATGGCGCGGGGATTGCGCTGCAAGGGCTGGGACGATGGGGCGAGGCGGAGGCGGCGTTTGGCGAGGCGTTGCAGGGGGTGGTGGCGGGTGGTTATGAAGAGGCTCGAACACGGTTTAACCGGGCGACGGTGTGGGCGCAGCGGGGGCGTACGGCGGACGCGTTGTCGGAGATGGAAGCGGTGTTGCCGCGGCTGGAGAGCGATCCTTTATCGCATGCAACAGCGCTGTGGCAAGCGGCAACGCTCGTGCCAAACGATCGGGCTCGGGTGTGGTTAGAACGGGCGCAGGGAACCCTGGACCAGAATCGAGTGGGAGGACTATTTTTGCGGCGGATGGTGATGGAAGCGAGAGCGGAAGCAGAGAGGAAGGCCGGTGAGAAGAAGAAAGCGCGACAACTGCGGGAAGAAGCCGCTCGTCTACGGACACCACGAAAGGCGGGGGTGTCCGTAGAAGCGCTGCGGCGGGAACGTTACTGAGCGAGGATGTCGTAGGTGGTGGTGCCGGCGACGCGAATCTTCTCGTAGGCGGCCATCCAGACCTTGTGATACGGGGCGGCGGTGTAGGCTTTGAGGGCGTCCGGACCGCCTTCCATCGCGAAGCAGGCGCCGTAGGAACGGACGACACGGTTCACCTTCGCTTCCACGTCTTTTCCGCCA
>CANNLB010000423.1 GCA_947505565.1 Acidobacteriota bacterium
ATTCGCAGTCTCTACGAAGACTCCTTCGAAGCCCCATGATTGCGCGATCCCGCCGACTAGTCGCCGCAATCCGACCCATCTCCAGCAGCACCAACAGGACTTTCTGAAATCTGCTTCGGTCAACTCCATTTGGGCTCATCCGCACTTTTGGTGCATGGCGCTCACGAAGAGTTCACACTGGCGGAGGTCGTGAGAACGGGCGAGGGAAGCACTCGTGCGCGTAGCTGGGCAAATCCAGCCCGACCGTACATTTGTCGCTTGATCGCCTTGAGTCGATTGATCTGGCCCTCCGTTTGGCCGTTGCTCCATTCGGTCTCGACGGCAGCGGTGACGGCAACGATATCCTTTGGGAGCCCATAAGCAAACCGGACCAAGGGGCCGAACCGGGACCGCTTGATCTCTTGGATCCAACGGAGTCTTTGTCCCGCCGTTTCCGTGACGCCCACCACCATCGCTCTTAACGACAGCAGCTCACGGTGGTTTGAAGTCGGCTCCTGATCGCAGACTTCGAGGAGCCTACCTTCATCTCTTCCACAGCACCACCTCGGCGATTCCGCCAACGTGTTCGTGGCACACGGTGGCCGCCGTATCTAGTCCGATAATCCCGGCTTGGAAGCAGTACACCGGGACGCGACGGGGATCGACGGCAGTCGAGAGCATCTGGCGGCGGTAGGGCCAGACCGCGATGCGACGCCCGTTCCGAACTTCGGCTATTTCACGGAGGACCTACATCGGCAGGCGAGGTGGTTCCAGGAATGTGGCGTCACGACGGTGGTACTGCGGTCTACTGGAGTGTACTGGGCTCCGGCCTACGACTTACTGGAACAATACGGTTTCGATGTGTGGCTGGTGAATGCGCGAGAGAGACGGAATCTGCCCGGGCGAAAGAGCGACGTGCAGGAAAGTCAATGGTTGCTTGAATTGCCCAGGTATGGGCTGGGATATTTGCTCCCCAAGCCGTTGAAAAGTGGAGCCGCTTAGCTGTGAGATGAAAATCGGTTACCGGACACTAGTGCGTCTTGATGAAGCGAGATTAAAAGCGCCATTTGTCGTTGATGCTGGAGTCGCCGCTATAGATATTTTCGCGACGGGGGAAGGTATCCAATATCTGGGTCAGATAGTTAGACCGGGGGTCGATGGGGACTTTGGGCTCGGGGTAGAAGTGGAGGATCTTCTGGCCGTCGAGGCAGATGCGAGGGACGGGAATAATATTGCAGGGGAAGCAACCGCCACCGGCGTTGGTGGCACAGGGGAGGTTGCTGAGGGGGTCGAGGATGAGGACGGGGCGACCGTCGCATTCGGTGGTGCGGGCGAAGCCGCCGCTGCGTTGGGGGGCGGTGGGGACGGTGACGCTGCGGAAGGAGTTGGGTGAGAGGCGGTTTTGCCGCCCGATACCGCTAAAAAAAGTCTATCGCAATTCGCGTTGACCTTCGGGATGTCGACGGGGCCACCGATGTTGCAGACGGCGGTGTTGTCGCGGAAGAGTTGGCGGAATTGCATTCGACTTTGTTGCGCCAGTAGTTCGCATTGATGCCTGCGTAGCGGTGGAAGAGATAGCCGGTGCAGTGGAGGTCGCGTGAACCGGACTTGGTGACAACGCTGATCGACGCGCCGGAGTAGCGAACACAGGAGGAGCGGCCGTATTCAGCAGGCTGGGAGTTCGTCAGCAGTTTGAACTCGGCGATCTGGTCGATGTTCATGGTGGCGAGTTAGCCGCCGTTGGCACCGGTGTCAATGTTGGTGACGCCGTCGACCATGAGGTTGTTCTGATTATTGCGGTTTCCGTTGACGGAGCCGACGACGACGCCGTAGGGGGACGATCGACCGTTGGGGGCGAGGATGATAACCTGACGGCCGGTGAAGACGCCGCTTTTTTCCGCGCTGCGGGTTTGGAGGATGACGCCGGAGGCTTCGACAGTGATGGACTCGGTCATGGCTCCGACGGCGAGAGTGAAGTCCGGGAGATCGAGGCGATCGCCCTCGGCATTGGCGAGAAATCACCCACCCTTGTTTACCAAAAACTGCCTCCTCGCTGTTTGGTGTGGGTAGCGAAAAAGCGCTGAGTCGGAGGGGCTTTCGGGTCGATGAAGGAAGCATGGACTGCGGGGCGGGCTTGTTCGGAGTTGAGCGCGTCGTCGCCGAATCGTCGGCGCGACGGTGGAAATGTGGAAATCGCGCCTAAACGCGATTTCCAAGGGCGGTGGGAAGGGAGGGAAAACCTGAAGTTGGTTTTCCTCGCTTTCCACGGCGCGTCATTTCCACGGTCGCCTACTTGGACTATTGGACGGGCTCCGACCGTCGATGCTGTAACCGGACGGGCGGTTCTACCCACACCAAACAGCGAGGAATCCGATCAATCTTCTTGGACAGGAGGCAGTAACCCGAAAAGCTAGACCTCAACTTTCCGAACTCAATTCCAACGCATTAACACCCATGTTTACAGCACGTGTAGCCCGTTCTCGAGTAGTTTTGGACGGCAGTGATCCTGGATACAATTACCGAAGCAGCGCGCTAATTTGAAAGCGGCTTAGCGGAGAGATTCCAGAGTGGCGGAGGTTTCTTCCCATTCGGCCATATGATTTTCGAGGTCTTTGCGACGCTGGTCGAGCTGAACTCCCGTTCGCTGGGCTTCTTCGGGGTTGACGTAGGGAGCGGCTTCGAGGACGGCGATTTCAGTTTCAGCGGAGACGATCTCTCGCTCTAACTGTTTGCAGCGGTCCTGGAGGTGCTTCACCTTCATGGGGTTGACGCGCTTCTTGGCCTCTACCGCAGCGGGCGGGGCAGCGGCGGCAGCCGTCGTCGCTAACTGCTCGGTCATCTTCGCTTCTAAGACTTCGTCCTGACCGGACTTCTTCCACAAATACTCTTCGTAAGTGCCAGGAAATACTTCGATGGTCCCGTTGCCGACTTCGAAGACCTTCGTGGCTAAGTTATCGATGAAGTAACGGTCGTGGGAGACGAGGACAACCGTACCGGTGAAGTTCGACAGGGAGGTTAACAGGACATCCTTGGCTCGCATGTCCAAGTGATTGGTCGGCTCGTCGAGGAGCATGAAATTCGACGGGCGGAGGAGCATCTTCGCGAGAGCGTAGCGATTGCGTTCGCCACCGGAAAGCACGCCGATCCGTTTGAAAACGTCATCCTCACTGAACAGGAAACAGCCGAGAAGGCTGCGGAGTTCGGTTTGAGTTTTGCCGCCACCGATGCTGGTCAGGTCGTCGAGAATCGTCGCGTTCACGTCCAATTCCTTGTATTGATCCTGGGCGAAGTAATCGACATCGACGTTATGGCCAAGATCGTAAGTACCGCGGGTTAAGGGCTCGGAGCCGGAGAGGAGCTTGATAAGGGTCGACTTGCCGGCTCCGTTGTGGCCGACGAGGACGATGCGGTCTCCGCGTTCGATCGTGAATGTTACGTCGGAAAAGACGGTCTTCTGCCCGTACACTTTGGCGATTCCTTTGCATTCGGCGACGACTCGGCCGCTGGATTTCGGCTGGGGGAAGGAGAAATTGATCGTCTTTTCGTCGGGCGGGATTTCGATGCGCTCGATTTTGTCTAATTCCTTGATGCGGCTTTGTACCTGTTTTGCCTTCGTGGCTTGCGCGCGGAACCGATTGATGAACGCTTCGAGGGCTTCGATGCGGTCCTTCTGATTGCGGTAGGCTGCTTCGATCTGAAGGCGGCGCTCGTTCTTTTGTTCGAGATATTTTTCGTAGTTGCCGCTGTAGAAGTGCATCCCCTTGTTCCATATCTCGACGATCTTCTTGACGGTGACGTCGAGGAAGTATCGATCATGGGAGATCATGACGAAGGCGTAGGGGTAAGTCTGGAGATAGTGTTCGAGCCAGTCGCGGGCTTCGATGTCGAGATGGTTGGTGGGTTCGTCGAGCAGGAGGAGGCTGGGTTTGGCGAGGAGGAGTTTGCCGAGGGCGATGCGCATCTGCCAACCTCCGGAGAACTCTTCAGTGGGGCGGCGCCAATCGTCCTTATGAAAGCCAAGGCCATCGAGAACCATACCGACTTGGGATTCGACGGTGTAGCCGTCGCGAGTAGTGAATTCGTTTTCGAGCCGGTGAAAACGATCGGTGACGACTTGGTATTCGGGGCTCAATGGATCGAGATCGGCCATAGAGCCGGTGAGGGCCTCCATTTCGCGTTCCATATTCTTGAGGTCGTCGAA
>CANNLB010000424.1 GCA_947505565.1 Acidobacteriota bacterium
ATTGACGCCGTGACTATGCAGCGCCGCCCGGATATTCTTTGCATCTCGTCGATCGACTGGGACCACATCTGGCAGGGCCACCAGGAGATCATGTCGACTCTTGCGGCCGACGGTCACCGCGTCCTGTACATCGAAAACACCGGCGTCCGCGGACCCGCCCTCGGCGACCTGCCGCGCGTCCGCAAGCGCCTGCTCAGCTGGTGGCGGGCCACCAAGGGCTTTCGCGAGGAACGCCCGAACCTGTTTGTCTACTCGCCGTTACTGCTGCCGTTTCCGTATTCACGGATCGCGCGAGCGATCAACGGCTTCTTCATGTTCCGGGCGCTGCGGCGGTGGATGGACGTCATCAACTTCCACCGGCCGATTCTGTGGTCATTCCTGCCGACGCCGTTCGCCCTGGATCTGATCGGCGCCATCGAGCCGCAGCTGACAATTTATTACTGCATCGATGACCTGGCGTCGAGCTCCGCCGGCGCGCGAAAAATCGTCGCCAGCGAACAGCAGTTGTTCCGCACGGCCGACCTGGTGTTCGTGACGTCCGAAAAGCTGCGCCAGCGGGCGGCGCAGTACCGCGAGCACGTGCACCTGTTCCCGTTCGGCGTAAGCTTCGAGCGGTTCGACCAGGTCCGTCACGATAACGCGGCGGCACCAGCCGACCTGGCCGCGTTGCCGCGGCCGGTGTGGATGTGGTGGATATCGAGCGTTCCCGGCGTCCACGGGGGGAGGGGAGCGCCGGGGGCGGGGAAGGAGAGCCCGAGGGCGAGGAGCAAAAGCCGGCGCATGCGGATTAAAACGTAAAGCGGAGGCTTAACTGTAAGCGGCGGACGTTGGTGCCGTCCGGGAAGCCGCCGCTGGCGGTGCCTTCGCCATAGTTGGCAACGGGTATGAGGGTGTTGCCGGAGACCACGTTATAGAGTTGGTTGCGGCGGGAGGTATCGAGCGGGGTATTAAAGATATTGAAGCCTTCGGCGTTAAAGGTGAGCTTATAGCGGTCGGTGAGCGAGAACATCTTCGAGATGCGGGCGTCGATGCGATTGGTTTGGTCCAGCAGGAGGCTGTTGCGGGGCAGGAAGGGGACGCGGCTATCGCCGCCGAGGCCGTTGAGTGAGGCGGTGAAGGCGGCGGGTAGGCCGGGGATGACGATGCCGGCGCCGTTGACGGTGGGGGTTACCGCGAAGGCGCTGGCGAAGGTGCCGAGCAGGGAGAGTTGCCACTCGTTGACGACGTATTTAGCGAAGGCGCTTTTGCTGTTCCATGGCTTGTAGCCGATGGTTTCGGCCACGACGAGGCGATGGCGTTGGTCGAGAGAAGAGGAGCCCCTTTCGTTGCGATAGTTACCGTTGATAAAGCTGGTGGGTCCGCCGCTGAAGAAGAGATTGGAACCGGCGCCGCCGAGGTTTTCGTCGATGGTGTGGGCCCAGGTGTAGCTGAGGTTGCCGGCCAAGACGAGGGGTCCGGCGGTGAGCTTGCGGTTGGCGAATTGGACGAGGAGGGCGTTGTAGGAGATATTGCTGGCTCCTTCGACCACGTTCAAGCGCTGGAAGCGGGGATCGACGCGGTTGGCGAGGCGGTAGACGGGGGTGGAGAAACTGCCGACTTGGGTGCCGGAGACGTCGTTGATGCGATAGGTGACGGGGTCCCCGGCGGGGCCGACGTTGGCGTCGCGAATGCTGAGCATGCGGAGGCCACGGTTGAAAGCCCAGCTTACGGTGAGCGAGTTTTGGCGACCGATGGCTTGTTCGATGGCGAGGTCGCCCTGCATGGTGTAGGGGGTGCGGAAGTTCGGTCCGGCGTAGCTCAGGCTGCGGCTGCCGGCGGCGAGGCTGGCGGAGGTGCGGAGGTTATTGGGGAAGACGGGGCCGGAGGCGAGCTGGGCGGCGTTGTTGCTTTGGAGGTTGAAGCTTTGCTGTTGGATGTTGGCGATGTTGAGGTTGGTGATGAGGGCTCCGGGGAAGCGGGCATAGAACATGCCCCAACTGGCGCGGAGGATCGTTTTTTCGGGGATGAGGGCGTAGGCGAGGCCGGCGCGAGGGGCGAAGTTTTTCTTGGGTTCGGGGATGTTGCCGGTGAGGGGGTATCCGGCGACGGCTTCTTTGGGTTGGGTGAAGGTGGCGAGTTCGTAGCGGAGGCCGTAATTGAGCGTGAGGCGTTTGTTGACGCGGAACTGATCCTGGGCGAAGAAGTTGTAGTCGCGGATCCAGACGGTGGAGAGGGGATCACCGAAGTTTTGGGTGTAGGACTGCCAGCGTTTGGCCCCGGTGGGGTTGTCGGAGAGGTCGAGGGCGAAGTTGGTGACGTTGGCGTAGGTGTAGTTACCGCGGGTGTTGAGGAGTTGGTCCTGGATGTCGCGGGTTTGGGCGAGGTCGGCGCCGAATTTGAAGAGATGGCGGCCCCAGGTGAGGGAGAGGCTTTCGGCGAACTGGAAGCGATCCTCGGTGGGTTGGACGCGGGGGACGTAGTTGGCGGTGCCGAGGTTGGCGACGCCGTTGATCGTAAGGGTGCCGGCGAAACCGGTGTAGGGGAGGTATTCGCTGGCATAATCGTCAAACAAGCGATCTTTGAACCAGCCGAAGCGGAACTCGTTGACCATGGAGTTGGTCGGGAGGGCGGTCCAGGCGAGGCGGCCGTTGCGGGTGCGGACGGTGGAGAGGCCGTTGTTGCCGGTGGCGGCACCGTTGTTGAGGACGGCGCCGGTTTGGATGCCGTTGGGGGAGATCCAGCGGAGGTAGTTGAAGCTGGCGCTAATGGTATTGCGGTCGTTGACGCGGTAGTCGGTCTTCAGGTAGAGCAGTTCCTGGTTGGCGGTACGGGGGACGATTTTATTGAAGCGATCGAGGAACCGCTGGGCGTTGGCGCACTGAGAGACGGAGGCGGCGCAGGGGGCGACGTAGACGCCTTGGCTGTTGAAGAGGGGCTGGCCGGTGTGGCTGGAGATGAGGGGGTAGTCGCGGCGGGTGATTTCGTTGTTGAAGAAGTAGAAGAGACGGTCTTTCTTGATCGGGCCGCCGATGGAGCCGCCGAATTGGTTGCGTTTTTCGTCGGGGCGGAAGGTGGCGTAGCGATCGCGGGCGTTGAAGTTTTGATCGCGATAGAACCAGTAGGCGGTGCCGTGGGTGGAGTTGCCGCCGGACTTGCTGACGGTATTGACGACGCCGCCAGAGGCACGGCCGAATTCGGCGGAGCCGCCGGTGATGACTTGGAATTCCTGGACGGCGTCCTGGGAGATGTTGGCGGAGATGCGGGTGCGGCCGGCGTTTTCGTTGTAGTACTGTTGGGTGCTGTCGTTACCATCGATGAGGAAGGCGTTACCGCCGGGGATGCCGCGGAAGGTGATGCCGCCGAAGGTACCATCGTTGGTGACGCCGGGGGTGAGGAGGACGAAGGAGTCGACGCGGCGACCGTTGATGGGGAGGTTGAGGATTTGTTCGGCGTTGACGACTTGGCTGACGCCGGTTTTGGCCGAGTCGACGGTGGGGGCGTCGGTGGAGACTTCGACGGTGGTGGCGGCTTGGCTAACGGCGAGGGCGAACTGGATATCGACGATTTGTCCGACCTGGACGGTGAGGTTTTTGGCTTCGGTGCGACCGAAGCCGGTTTTGTTGATGATGATTTGATAGCCGGAGGCGGGGACGAGGGATCCGGCGGTGAAGATGCCGGCTTCGTTGGTGGAGAGTTTACGGTTGACGCCGCGTTCGGCGTTGGTGAGGAGGACTTCGGCGGCGGGTACGCGAGCTCCGGAGGCGTCGGAGACGGTGCCGGTGATGCCGCCCAGACCGGCCACCGATTGGGCGAGAAGGGAGGTTAAACTGACAAGATAGACCACGAACAGGTTCTTAAGTTTCATCCTACTTCTACGATGTCAGGTGATGGATGAAGAAAGATGACGATGGGGTGTCGGTTGCGTTGCGGAATGGAGAATTGTGAGAGTTTACGTAGCGTAGGGGAGCGCTTGATGGGGTTACGAGCCGATCGGATACGATAGGGAAACGCGATGGTGACGAAAATGTTCAAGCAAGTGATTGTGATGCGAGATGATCTGAACATGGGCCGAGGCAAACTAGTTGCTCAGGGGGCCCATGCCAGTACTGCTTGCCTGGCGACGAGCCTGCTGCTTTTGGCTCAAGAGTACCACGCCAAAGTGCCCTATGATGTGATTGAATCCCTCCGTGCCAACATA
>CANNLB010000425.1 GCA_947505565.1 Acidobacteriota bacterium
AGGCAGAGTGACCGAAACCACGATTTGTTCGTTAATCGGAACCGTATCGAGCATGCCGGCGGAGACGATGAGGGCTTCGCGCATGACGTCGCGGAGCTTCGGGAGCCGATCGAGCTTTCGTTGGCGGAGGTCGGCGCGTTCTTTGGGCGAGATGGATTGGCGGAAGGGCGAGACGTTGGGACCTTCGACGAGGTTGACACTGGCGGTGAAGACGGCACCGAAGTTGTCGAGGTAGACGCCGTGGGCTTCGCCGAGAAGGAGGTAGGGTTCGCCGGGGACGAGCGCTTTGAGGCGGCGGTTGAGAGATTCCTCGGCCCCGGCGATGGTTGTACGACTGACGGAGGCGGCCTGGAGCAGGGTGCAGAGAGCCAGGGCAACGGCGAAACGGATCACTGGACACCGCCGTTGGCAAAGGTGCTGGCTTCGCGCATGAGCGAGGCGTAACGGGCCTTCTGCTTCTGGTTGTTGAGATTGAAGCTGGCTTCGAGGGTCATGAGGTCCTCCTGACGGAGGGCGGAGTAGCGTTTTTCCACCTGCTGCACCGTGGAGGCGAGACGAGTCTGTTGCTGGGCGTCGAGGTTGGCAACGGCCTTCGCGACCGCTGCGGCGACACGCTGGTCGATGAGCGATTGGTCGACCTGGGCGGTGACGACGGCCGGAGCGGTGGGGGCAACGGGGCGCTGGATGAGGGCATGGGCGAGGATGGCCATGGAGAGCAGGGCGGCCGAAGCGAAGCCGAGGCGCGGGGCGGAGTTCCACCAGGCTTGCCACCACCGCGCTTCCCAGATATGCGGGGTGATTACTTGGTCGGAGACGAAGGCGATGCGGCGGGGCATCTCTTCGTCGCGGAGGGAGAACAGAGCGGTTTCGGTGATGCGCAGTTGAGCCAATTCGTCCGCGCAGGCAGCGCATTGGCGACCGTGCATTTCGACCGATCGGGCTTGGGCGGAGTCGAGCTCTCCGAACACATAATCACGTAGATCAAACGGTGAACAACTCATAGGGTACTCCGATGGGAAATGGGGGCCAGGGTTTCTTTCAACAGGTCCAAAGCCGTATAGAGGCGGGACTTGACGGTGGAGACCGGGCATTCGAGTATTTCGGCCATCTCCTCAAACTTGAATCCTTGATAAACCTTCAAAACGACGGCCTCGCGTTGGTCCGGGGTTAAGCGGCGGAGGGCGGCGGCGACGGCGAGGGCCGTCTCCATGGGCAACATGCTGGGGCCGGGAGGCAAAGTGGCGGCGATTTCCGAGGCGACGGGGTCAATATCATCGTTCTCGGGGCGTTTTCGGCGAAGCAGGGAATAGGCTTCGTTGTGGGCGATACGGAAGAGCCAGGAGGCAAACCGTTCGACATCTTCGAGCTTACGGAGATTCTGGTAGGCCTTCAGCAGCACGTCCTGGCAGAGATCCAACGCATCTTCCCGATTGCGGACCAATCGGAGAAGGTAGTTATAGACGCGCTTCTCCCAGCGCGAGACCAGCATGTTGTAGGCGTCGATATTGCCTTGCTGTGCCTTGCGGATAAGATCGCGGTCTTCGGCTTCTCGGAAGATCAATCGAACAGGTGCTCCTCAGCACTTCTGATTGTAGAGACGCGGAGCCGGCGGAAAAAGTCGAAATTGGCCGACTGCTGATATTCTGGAGGGAAGTGGTGATGCAAATCTTCAGAATGGTTCCCTTGATTGGTCTGGCGCTGCTGGCGGGTTGCGGCGATGCTCCGAAGAAGGTGGCGACGAAGGAGCCGGTGAAGGCCCCGGAGGCGGTAACGGGACAGTGGGCCTTTTTCCACATGTACGTGGGGGCGAGAGCGTGGGCGGCGGACGCCCGAGGGGTGAAGCTGACGAGCATCAACCTGGCTGAAGTGAAGGGGACCCCGGGAAAGAGTGGCGCATGGCAGGTTACGTTCGCCTCGGCTTCGCGGCAGGCGACCAAGACATTCACCTATTCGGCGGTGGACGCGCCGGGGAACATTCGGCAGGGTACGTTTGGCGATAAGGAAGATGGCCTGAATCCGCGGACGAAGTCGTTTCCGATGGCGGCGCTGAAGATCGACTCGGATGCGGCGTTCAAGACGGCGGCCGAGAAGACGGCAGAGTACTTGAAAAAGCACCCAAACGTTACGGTGAGCTTTTTGCTGGAGGCGAGCGAGCGCCACAATACGGTGGCGTGGCGGGTGATCTATGGCGAGAGCGTGGGAACGAGTGCGGAAAGCGTGTTCGTGGACGCAACCTCCGGACAATATCTTGAGACTCGGCACTAGGATCAGTCATGCTAGCCATTCAATTTTCAGACATTCAGACGGCGGCGGGACGGATTGCGCCGTGGGCGCACCGGACGCCGGTTTTGACGTCCAAGACGCTGGACCGGGAGACCGGGAAGCGGATCTACTTGAAGTGCGAGAATTTTCAGGTAGGTGGGGCGTTTAAGTTCCGGGGCGCCTGCAATTTCGTCTTTTCGTTGACGCCGGAGGAGCTGAGCCGGGGGGTGCTGGCCTATTCGTCAGGCAATCACGCGCAGGCCGTGGCGCTGGCGGCAGCCCGGGCAGGGACGAAGGCCACGGTGGTGATGCCTTCGGACGCGCCGCGCGCCAAGATGGCGGCTACGGCGGGAGCCGGGGCAACCATCGTTTCCTACGACCGGCTGAAAGAAGACCGGGAAGAGATTTGCCGGGATTTGGCGGAGAAGACGGGTTCGGCGGTGATTCCGCCGTATGACCACGTGTTGACGATCGCCGGGCAGGGGACTGCGGCGTTGGAGCTGTTGGCCGAGGCCCCTGGATTAGAGGCGATGGTGGCGTGCACGGGCGGTGGCGGCCTGTTGGGGGGATGCTGTGTGGCGGCGAAGGGAATCAACCCGGCAATTCGGATGTTTGGGGCGGAGCCGGAGTTGGCCGACGACGTGTGGCAGTCGCTGCAGAAGGGCGAGCGCGTGAGCATTCCGCCGTCGTTGACGATCGCGGATGGATTGCGAACGCCGAGCCCGGGGAAGCTGACGTTCCCGATTCTGCAACAACATGTGGAGCAGATTGCGTTGATTTCGGAAGACGAGATCCGGGCGGCGGTACGATTCTGCCTGGAACGCTTGAAAATCGTGGTGGAGCCAAGCGGCGCCGTGGGCGTGGCAGCCGCGCTTTTCGGCAAGTTGCCAGCGGATGTGACGACGGTCGGGATTGTGATTTCCGGCGGGAACGTAGATCTCGACCAGTTGGCCGAGATCTGCCGTTAGTTAGCGCTGATTGGCCTTGAGGATCTTCTTCCGGAGTCGGATTGACTTCGGAGTGACCTCGACGTATTCGTCCTCTTTAACGAACTCGATGGCCTGTTCGAGGTTGTGGATGCGGGGCGGAACCAGGCGGATGGCATCGTCGGCGGAGGAGGCGCGCATGTTAGTGAGCTTCTTCTCTTTGACGATGTTGACGTCGAGGTCGTGATTGCGCGAGTTTTCGCCGACGATCATGCCCTCGTAGACTTCCGTGGCCGGATCAATGAAGATGACCCCGCGTTCTTGGAGATTGTTGATGGCGTAGCCGGTCGACTTGCCGTTGCGGTCCGAGATCAAGGAACCGGTCGGGCGCATTTCGATATCACCCTGCCATTCGACGTAGCCGTGGAAGAGCGAGTTCATGATGGCGGTGCCGCGCGTTTCGGTGAGCATTTCGCTGCGAATGCCGATTAAGCCCCGGGAGGGAACTTCGAATTCGAGACGAACACGGCCTGAGCCGTGGTTGATCATCTTGGTCATGCGGCCTTTACGCATGCCCATTTTTTCCATCACGACACCGACGAACTGCTCCGGAGCGTCAATGACGAGGAGTTCCAAGGGTTCGTGGAGTACGCCATCGATTTTCTTTGAGATGATTTCGGGCTTGCCGACCATCAGTTCAAAGCCTTCGCGGCGCATCATTTCGATGAGGATGGCGAGTTGCAACTCGCCACGGCCCATGACCTTGAAGGCGTCGGGACCGCCAGCTTCTTCGATGCGGATGGAGACGTTAGTGAGCAGTTCCTTGTCGAACCGATCGCGCATGTTGCGCGAAGTGACCAAGTGGCCTTCCTTACCAACGAAGGGCGACGTGTTGATCATGAACAACATGGCGATCGTCGGTTCGTCGATTTGGATGCGGGGGAGAGCTTCGGGATTTTCGGCGCTGGAGACGGTTT
>CANNLB010000426.1 GCA_947505565.1 Acidobacteriota bacterium
ACTCCCACTGGCTTCCGCCACATCCTCTTACTTACTACACGTGCCGGAACTCGCTGTTTGGAAATGGCTATTGGGTGCTCTCTGCGCCTTCCTGATTGGGGTCGCAAAAACTGGCGTCCCGGGGATCGGCATTCTCGCCGTGCCGCTGTTCGTGTTTACCGTTGGAGATGCGCGCCTGTCGACCGCTTGGCTGCTGCCGATTCTGATCTGCGCCGATTGCTATGCCGTCATCGCCTACCGGAAGAAAGCGGCGGCAAATGCGCTGTTTTCTCTGTTGCCGTGGGTGATGATGGGTATGGGTTTGGGCGCGCTGGTGCTGGTTTACCCGGATGCGGTAATCCGTCCGTTGGTGGGCGCGATTACGCTTTCGATGCTGCTGCTGTTTCTCTGGCGCCTGCGTTATGCGAGCCCGACGCCGCCGACCGGGGGGTGGTTTTCCGGTTTCTTCGGCACCTCGGCGGGGTTTGCGACAATGGTTGCCAACGCGGCTGGGCCGATCATGAACATCTACCTGCTTTCGAAACGGCTGCCACGGGAAGAGTTTGTCGCGACGGGAGCCTGGTTTTTTTTCTTCGTCAACCTGAGCAAGATTCCGGTGTATCTTGCCCACGGACTGTTCAGCGAGCAGTCGCTCCTATTTGACGCCGTGATGATCGCGCCAACGCTGGCGGGCGCCATGGTGGGGCGGAAAATAATTTTGCTGATTCCGGAGCGGACGTTTCTCGTGGTCGTGATCGTGCTGGCGTTTGCGGCTACCGTGTTGCTGTTTCTACCGTCAAGTCGCTAGGCCGGGGGCGTCGGCGCTTCAGCGCCCGTCAAGCCCTGGTCGGCCTGCGCGGGTGCATAAGCGGGGTTTGGCTTCGGCATGGCGGCCTTGACGGCTTTGCGCCATTTAGAGAGGGCTTGCTTCAGTTTGTCAGCGACGTCGCCATGCTGGTTGAACAGGTTCTTCTTTTCACCGGGGTCGCGGGCGACATTGTAGAGCTCCAGGCGGTTGTCTTCATAGAACTCGATCAGCTTCCAATCGCCGTCGCGAATCGCACCGCCGGGGGCACCGCCTTGGTTCGAATAATGGGGATAGTGCCAGAACAGGGGTCGAGGTTTGAGGGCCTGCTGCTGCAAAGCCGGGATCAGGCTGACGCCGTCGATGCCTTTCGGTGCGGGAAGCCCGGCGAGATCGCAGATGGTGGGCAGGAAGTCGACGCTCGAAATCGGCGTCGGGTTGACGCCTTTGGCGACGCCGGGGCCGGCCGCGAGGAAGGGGACGCGGATGCCGCCTTCGTATAGGTGACCCTTGCCGTTGCGCGCGGGGGAGTTGTCGGTGATCGGCGCTTTGGCCTTGCCTTCGAAGCGGAGGCCGCCATTGTCACCGGTGAGCAGGAAGACGGTATCGTCGGCGCGGCCGAGTTCGACGAGTTTGCGGCGCATGCGGCCGACCGAATCGTCGAGCGTCTCCATCATGGCGGCGTATGTGGCGTTGCCGGTGAGGCCCATGAACTCAATTTTCTGCTTGTACTTTTCGACCAGCGGAGCAGGGGCCTGGATCGGGGTATGAACGGTAAAGTGTGGAAAATAAAGAAAAAATGGACTGCCCTTGGCCGAGTCGAGGAATTTTTCGGCTTCGGAGGTAAGGGCGGCGGTGAGCAGGTCGTCTTTCGATCCGCCCTGGAGGCCGGGTAGATCAAAGGGGCCGAAGTAGCTGGCGGGTGAGCCTTTGGCGGTGCCGGCGATGTTTTTGTCGAAGCCCTGTTGCTCGGGGCCGAAGCCGTCGGCTCCGAGGTGCCACTTGCCGATGCTGGCGGTGCGGTAGCCGGCGGGCTTGAGAATTTCCGCAATGGTGGTTGCGGCTAGAGGTAACTGCTGCTCGAAGGCCGGGGTGAGTACTTTGGCGGTGGGCCATTGCTTGCGACCGGGGATCCAATCGGTGAGTTGGAGACGGGCGGGGTACTTGCCGGTGAGCAGCGCGGCGCGGGTGGGGGAGCAGACGGGGCAGGCGGCGTAGGCTTGGGTGAAGCGGAGGCCATCGCGGGCGAGCGCGTCGAGATGAGGCGTTTCGTGATAAGGATGACCGGTGCAGCCGAAGTCGCGCCAGCCGAGATCGTCGACGAGGATGAGGACAACGCTTCGCTTGGTAGGAGCGGCAGGCAGATTGGCAGCTAAAATGCTAGAAAGGAACGTGCGGCGAGAAACATTCATGATTTACGGCACCAGAACGCTTTGATCATACGTCAGAATCAGTACATGGCGGGTAGGCTGGCAAAATTTCGGCGGAGCGCGGCGGGAGTTTGGCGCCGGTACGTCCGTCCGTGGATGCGTCCGATTCACGGTGTTTTTCCATTGACTCGCACGGGCATGGCGTTTACGGCCATGTTCGCGCTGGCCGTGTGGTTCCAAGGCGTGCTGCATTTAGACCTTGTGATGCTCGTAGCGGGCTTGGCGGGACTGATGGTGGTCGCGTCGCTGTCGCTATGTGTCGTTTTGGGATCGGCTTACCTATTTTGGAAAACGAAGCGGGCGGTGACGCCGGGGTTGTTGGACCTGGAGACGACGATTCCGCAGCCGACCGGGTACCGCTTGTGCTACCCGCGCTGGATTCCGTTCACTGTGGCGCAGTGGCAGTGGGTGGACGATGGAGGGGGGGAGACGGCGGCCAAGATCGCGTTGGAGCGGCAGGGCGGAGAACTCGTGGAGTTGGCTTCGCCGGGGCGGCGGTGCATTGTGCAGCGCGTGGTGCGGCGGTTTGCGGTGAAAGATTTGTTTGGTTTGGCCGAGATCGCTTGGCGGCGGGCGGAGACGGTGAGCCTGCGGGTGTTGCCGGAACGCGGGATGTTGGCGCAGATGCCGCCGCCGGCGGGCATGGCGGAGGGCGATGATATTCCGGACGTTTATGCCGAGCCGCGCGGCGATAGGGTGGAGATGCGGCAGTATGCGCCGGGCGATCCGCTGCGGATGGTGCTGTGGAAGGTATACGCCCGGACGAATCGGATGATGGTACGCACGCCGGAGCGGAGCGTGGCGGAGCGACGGAAAGGCTGTGCGTACCTGGTGACGAGCGAGCACGACGACGCGACGGCGGCGGTGGCTCGCATCGCGATTGAGCGTGGGCTATTGGGGGACGACTGGTGTTTCGCGGCCGATGGGGTGATGCGGCATGCGACCGAACGGGAAGAAGCACTCGAGGTGTTGGCCCGGAGTGGAGAGGCGGATTTTCAAGAGCGGGGCGGGGGACTCGGA
Source organism: Acidobacteriota bacterium (assembly GCA_947505565.1). Classification (GTDB taxonomy): domain Bacteria; phylum Acidobacteriota; class Terriglobia; order Bryobacterales; family Bryobacteraceae. The sequence continues at coordinate 3,235 of CANNLB010000426.1, forward strand.
GAATTCCTTTCCAAAATGGAATTGGAAGGCTACCAGTTCTGTATTTTGTTGCTGCCGCCGGAGGCGAGTGCCTGGGAGCATGCGGTGAACCAAGGGGCAGCCGTAGGTGCGATGCGCATGCAGATATTGACTGGGGTAGAGGCGGTGCGTGCGGAGCGCGATGGTCCTCTGCCATGGCAGAAGCGGGTGGCGGAGTGGTTTCTGCGGCCGGGGGACGAAAACGAGGTTACGTTAGCAGAGTTACAGAAACTGGCGGCTGGTGCGGTGGGGTTGGCGAGTGGGACGGGAGTGGCAGAACGGAAAACCGGCCACCTATTCCGCGATATCCTCGGAGGTGGGGGCTAATAATGACTTCGCGTAACTCAATCTGGTGGAAGCTGCCCGGCGTGGTTATTTGGATGGCGGCGGTAGGGTTGCTGGCGGCGGGATACACCTCGAAGTTGGGCATGTTGTTTGCACTTAGCGGGGTGGTCAGTGCGTTTGTCTTGGCGACGTGGTTGGACGGTTTTTCGTTACGATTGATCCGCGTGTGGCTCTGCTCTGTCTTGGTGATCGGCCTAGCGGTGCTGCTCAGTTCGTTCTTGCGGGGCAATAGCGGCGTGGTTGGTCTGTTCGGCAGTGAGACGATTTATGGCTTCGCGGAGTCGACGAACTGGTTTATGGGCGTGCTGTGCTGGCTCGTTCCGGTGCTGCTTTCAGCCAAGCGCTATTCGCTGTTTCTGACACTGGAAGCCGGGTCGCTAGTGGGGATATTTTCCAGCCTTCTGGCGGCCCACCGCGACGGGTCGATTCATCGGCCGTTCTTTCTGACGGACTGGCTGCTCGAACGGAACTACGATCCGATGCCGTTTTTCCTGGGCGCTGGCGCTCTGCTGGGGATCATGCTCGTCGTCTGGATGCTAAGCCGCAGTTCGGCCAAACGGACGCTGCT
>CANNLB010000427.1 GCA_947505565.1 Acidobacteriota bacterium
TCTTCGGCGCCTACGAACGCGTCAAGCGCGATCTGCCCAGCACCGTCGCGGTTTCCCTCGCCACCGTCGCCGCCCTCGGCCTCCCGACCAACTACGCTGAAGCCATCCCGTTCCGCCAGGACGTCATGTTCTTCATGACCAAACTTGACTGGCAGATCACCAATTCAAACCGCCTTGCCATCCGCTACAACGGCCATCGCAACAACTCCCCCTTCAACGCCGGCGGCGGACTCACCCTCGTCGACCGTACTTATAACTTCGTCGACCGCTCCCACGCCGGAGCCATCCAACTCGTCTCCGTCGTCTCGCCCAAAGCGGTAAACGAACTCCGCGTCCAAATCCCCTACCGCACCCAGCAGCAGCAGCGCTTCGAAGCCACCGGCACCGGCCCGGCCATCACCATCCCCGGCGTCGCCCTCTTCGGTAACTCCCTCGCCGTCGGCTTCAACTACGAAGAGACCACTCCGGAGGTCACCGAAAACTTCTCTTACAACCTCGATAAACACGCCCTCAAGTTCGGCGGTGCCGTTCGCTCCATTCGCGACACCCAAATCCAGGCCACCAGCGCAAACTACACCTTCCCCTCCATCGCTGCCTTCCTCGCCGCCAAGAGCGGTACCGCTCCCCGTGGTTACACCAACTTCGTCCAAACTGTCGGTGAGCCCTCCATCACCTACAACTCGCTCTTCACCAGCCTCTACGGCCAGGATACCTGGAAGCCCCGTTCCAACATCACCGTCAGCTACGGCCTCCGCTACGACGTTTACCGTCCGCCCACAGCTAACAGCAACTCGCCCTTCGCTTCTTCGAAGAGCTTCCGGACCGACAAGAACAACTTCGCTCCCCGCCTAGCCATCGCCGTTGGCCTCGGCAAATGGGTCCTCCGCTCCAGCCTCGGCATCTTCTTCGATCCGTTCCAAACCGACACCTACCGCCGCGCCATTTTGAACAACGGGTCACCCATCTTCTTTAGCCTCAGCACGGTCCCCGCCGCTGCCATCGCCCCGTCCTTCCCGGCCGTCTTCTCCGGCATCCCGAGCGGCTTCACCCCGACTCTCCAGGACATCACCACCGTCTCCCCCCATTTCGCCAGCCTCTATTCGGCTAACGCCAACGTCACCATCAGTCGCGAAATCACCCCGAATCTCGGCGTCACAATGTCCTATCTCTTCACCCGCGGCAATCGCCTCCCCATCTTCCGCAACATCAATCTCTCCCCCGGCCCCAACTCCCTCGCCGACGGTCGTCCCATCTTCGCCGGCACCCGGCCCATCGCCGGCTTCGGCAACATCATCAGCGGCGAGGCGGTCGGCCAGTCCGGCTACAACGGCTTCAACCTCACCGTCACCAAGCGCTACTCGAAGGGGTTCGAACTCTTCGGCAGCTACACCTGGTCCCATGCCATCGATGATGCCCCGGAACAGAACAATATCGATTCCGGCGCTTTCCTGCTCTCAGATTGGACCAACCGCCGTCGCGACCGTGGCAACTCCCTCACCGATCGGCGTAACGTCTTCAACGGCAACGCCGTATGGGACCCCCGCGCCACCAGCTCCCACAAAACTTGGAACTATTTCGCTAACAACAACAAGTTCAGCTTCGCCGTCAACGCTCAAACCGGTGAAAACTTCAACCTCGGCAGCAACCGGGTCCTGAATGGAGACGCCTCCACCGGTGCCGCCTTCCAGCGGCCTCTCTACGTCGGCCGTAACACTCTTCTTGCCCCCGCCACGTTCGAAGTCAACATGCGCTACACCCGGGCCGTTCCGATTCGCGAACGCTTCTCCGCCGAATTCTTCCTCGAATCGACGAATATCTTTAACCACACGAACGTCACCGGCCTCAACTCGACCGCCACAGTCGACGTCGCTGGCAACATCACCGCCCCAGCCCCGCTCAACTGGACCGGCGCCCTCGACCAGCGCCTCATCCAACTCGGCATCAAGTTCAAGTTTTAACCCTCGCAACGCGGCAAAACCTGCGCCTGTTACGGAATTGATGCCCGATCGTGACGAGTTCGTAGCCTTGGATCGTTATCTTGGGCCTATGAAGTTTTTCTTGGGAATCGTATTAATAAGTGGATCTCTCTTGGCGCAGACCGACTCGGCCTCTTTGCGCGTTCTCGTGGAGGATGCTTCCTCCGCTGCCGTCGTCGGTGCAAAAGTCAGCCTAGTCAACCGGGGGACCAGTGCCCGGGCGCAAGGAATCAGCTCCGGGGATGGCTATGCCGTGTTTAGCCCCATCCAACGCGGTCGCTATGAGATCGAAGTGGCACAGAGTGGCTTTAAGACCGCGAAACTCAGCGATGTGCTGATCAATATCGACGAACGGCGTCTGCTGCGGGTGAAGCTCGAAGTTTCCACCGTGAACGAGACCGTCGAAGTCACCGCCAACGTCGCCTCTATTCAGACCGAACAGGGGTCCCTCGGCCAGGTGATCACCGGCCGCACTGCCGTCGAACTGCCCTTGGCCGGCCGCCGCTACACCGAACTTGCGTTGCTCTCGCCCGGCGTCGCCGCCAGCACGTTGAACCCTACAACTCGTGGTCCGGGCTGGTTCGTCGCCAATGGCAACTACCATACCCAAAACAATTTCCTGCTCGACGGTGTCGACAACAATCAGGGCACCCAAAATGCCCAGAGCCTAAGCGCCCAGGTGGTGCAGCCGAATCCCGACGCCATCGCCGAATTCAAGGTGCAGACCAACTCGTTCTCCGCTGAGTTCGGGCGCAGCGCAGGAGCCGTGATCAACGTTTCAATCAAGAGCGGAAGCAACGAAACACACGGAACCGGTTATTACTTCAATCGCAACTCGGCCCTCGCGGCCCGCGGCTGGACCAACAACCTGCAGAACGTGTCCAAGAATAACCTGAAATGGGACCAGTACGGCGGCACCGTTGGCGGACCGATTGTGAAGAACAAACTCTTCTACTTCGGTGCCTACGAAGGATTCCAGCAAAACTTTGCCGATACCGGTTTGACGACGGTTCCTACCGTCGGACAGAAGCGAGGCGAATTCGGGGCCTTGAACATTGTGGATCCGACGGCGGCGAACGCTCCGTTCCCCGGCAACATCCTCCCGGCCTCGCGCTTTGATGCCCTGGCCAAAAAAGTAATTGACCTGTATCCGGAAGCGAACCTACCCGGTAACTTCCAGAATGGTCGCCCGGTCAACAACTACAGCCTGCAGCGAGACGGTAACGAAAACACGCACAAGTTCGATACGCGCTTCGACTACAACCTGAACGAGAAACACCAGTTGATGGGTCGATTCAGCTACCTGCGGCAAAAGTTTAACCGGGACGCCATCTTCCCCGGCCTCGCCGACGGCGTCGGTAACCAAGGCGCACAGTTCAACGAGAACCGAAGCCTGGCCTTGGCATGGACCTACACGCTCTCTCCGCGGATCGTGAACACGCTTCGGTACGGGAACAACGATACCTTCGCCGAGTTCGCCCACGCTACGGTCAACGCCACCAAAGCTGACGCGTTTGGATTCCGTGGGTTTCCCCCGGAAATGTTGCAGGTCGGTGGAATGCCGCTGATCAATCCGACAAACTATAACCAGTTGGGAACGCGTAACTTTCGGCCGCAATTTCAAACCCCGAAGTTGAACCAGATCGTCGACACGGTTTCCATGACCGCCGGGAAGCACTTTTTCCGTGGCGGATTCGAACTGCGAATGAAAGACAACAGCTTCGTGGACGTCACCCGGCGGTCGCCGGCTTATAACTTCCCCGGCCGATTTACCAATGACGCGATGGGCGATTTGTTGCTCGGCTTTCCCGATAGCGTGCAGTTGAACACCGTGCCGGAAGTGAAGCAATTGCAGCAGGCTTACAGCTTCTTCGTTCAAGACGACTGGAAGGTGAGCCGGACGTTGACGCTAAATCTGGGACTTCGGTATGAGTATACGACGCCCTTCTACGGCAGCGGGACGAACAAGAACATCAACTTCAGCCCCGCCACCGGCAACCTCGTCTTCACCTCCGACAAAGATAAATACCTCACCACTCCAGACAAAAACAACTTCGGGCCTCGGTTAGGTTTCGCCTGGCAGGCCATCGAAGAAAAGTTGGTCGTGCGCGGCGGCTACGGGATCTTCTACAACACCGAGGACATCTATGGCTCCGAAGCCAGCTTAGCGCTGAACCCACCGCAAC
>CANNLB010000428.1 GCA_947505565.1 Acidobacteriota bacterium
CGAACGCTGGGGTCGCCACTGGCTCGACGTCGCTCGCTATGCCGATTCCAACGGCCTCGACGAGAACCTAGTCTACAAAAACGCATTCCGCTACCGCGATTACGTAATCGCCGCGTTCAATGCCGACAAGCCCTTCAACCAATTCCTGACCGAACAACTCGCCGGCGACCTTTTACCGCCGTCGTCCGATCTGGCTAAGACCTTCGAACGCTGGACCGCCACCGGCTTCCTCTCGCTCGGCGCTAAAATGCTCGCCGAAGACGACCCTCGGAAAATGGAGATGGACATCGTCGACGAACAGCTCGACACTACCGCCCGGGCCTTCCTCGGCCTAACGGTCGGCTGCGCTCGTTGCCACGATCACAAGTTCGATCCTATCACCCACGCCGACTACTACTCGCTCGCCGGCATCTTCAAGTCTTCGCGCACCATGGAGAACTTCAAGGTGGTCGCCAAATGGCATGAGTACGTACTGGCCCCCAAGGAAGATCGCGACCGGCTCGCCGCTCACGAAGCCTTGATCGAGGCCAAGCGCAAGGAAATTACCGCGCTTTCGAAAGCTGAAAATAAGCGACTCGCCACCATCGCCCAGAACCAGGTCGGCGCTTACCTGCTGGCAGCCGCCCATCTCCAACGCGACTCCCAAGTCCAAATTGCTCCCGTCGAATCCTCCCCGCAAGCCATCACCCGCCTCGCCAACACCTTCGACCAAGGCAACATCCCGCGGACTCTCGAAAAGTCGAAACCCAATGCGCCCAAGGACGGCAAGGGCCCCTACTTCGCCGAATACACCGTCACCGCGCCCACCGCCGGCCCCTACCAACTCGACATACTGAACCAAGAGTTCGGCTCCGGGACCGCCGACCTTTACGTTAATGGGACATGGATCAAACGCGGCCTCCCGCCCGTCCAGAACCGCGCTGCGTCGCCGGAATCCGATGGCTGGACCTACCTTGCCATCGTCCCCCTCCGCGCTGGAACGAACACGATCCGGTTTGAACACGCCTCCCGTTTCCCCTACTTCGCGCAATTCCTTCTCGCCCCCCACTCCCTACCCCATACCCCGCTCACCGCCGTCCAAATCGCCGCCCGCTACGACGTCAACCCGGGGTTTCTCGACCAACTCGTCGAATACCTCGAACGGTCCAACGGCGCCACGGCATCCGTCCTGTTCCCCTGGGAGACGCAAGGTTCCGCCACTCCGTTGACGAACTGGGCATCACCCGCGGCCAAGCTCTTCCCGTCCCTCCCGGCTACCCCCGAACTCCTGGCCGCCCGCTACGAAACGCTGTTCCAACTGGCGCTCGCCGCTGGCCCAAAATCCGAGGACCCCGGGCTCAAAGCCCTCCACGAATTCCTGACTGAAAAGTTCGGCCCCTTCCGCGCGCCCGACGACGCTCGCCGCTACTTTGCCGTCGCTGCCCGAGCACAGTTCAAAGTGTTCGACGACGAACTCAAAGGCCTCGAAAAGGCCACGCCCGATTTCCCCCGCGCCATGGGCGTGCGCGAAGGCGAGAAGATCGAAGACCTCGCCATCCACCTCCGCGGCAGCCACTGGACCCTGGGACAAACGGTTCCCCGCTCGTTCCTCAAAGTAGTGGCCGGCGACCATCCCCCCGCCATCGGAACCAACGAAAGCGGCCGGCTCCAACTCGCCCAATGGCTGACCCAACCCAACCATCCGCTCACCAGCCGCGTCATCGTCAACCGCCTATGGCGCTGGCACTTCGGTCGCGGCATCGTCCCTAGCGTCGATAACTTCGGCCGCCTCGGCGAGAAGCCGTCAAATCAGCCGCTTCTCGATTGGCTCGCCCTCCGCTTCGTGGCCAACGGCTGGTCCATGAAGTCCCTGCACCGCGACATGATGCTGACCTCGACATATCAGATGAGCAGTGACCTCAACGCCAAGGCCGCCGAGGCCGATCCTGAAAATGTGCTGCTCTGGCGCATGCCCCGCCGCCGCTTGGAAGCCGAAGCCATCCGTGACGCCGTCATGGCCACCTCCGGCGGTCTGACTCACGATAAACCCGGCGGCTCCATTCTCACCTACAAAGACCGCCAGTACGTCGCCAACACGGAAAAAGGCGGCAACGTCGACTACGACCGTCCCATCCGCGCCGTCTACATCCCCATCGTCCGCAGCTCTCTCTACGACGTCTTCCAAGCCTTTGATATCCCGGACCCGACCTCGGCCAGCGGCGACCGCGACTCCACCGTCGTCGCCCCCCAAGCGCTGTTCATGATGAATAGCTCAGTCATGCTGAAGCACTCCCGCCGCCTCGCCGAACTGCTGCTCAACGACCGGAATCTCGACGATCCCGCCCGTATCCGTCTCGCTTACGAAAGAGCCCTGGCCCGTCCGCCCTCACCGGCCGAGATCGACCAGGCTCAAACCTTCATCGCTCAAATCCAAAAGGATTGGGCCAACGATCCGATCAAGGCATGGCAGAGCTTTGCGAAATCGCTGCTGTCTTCCAACGAGTTCATCTATCTCAACTAGGCCACTTATGAAACGCCGCGACCTTCTTCAACTTTCCTCCGCCGGCTTCGGCTCCCTCGCCCTCTCGGGCATCCTCGGTTTGGAGCAAGCTCGCGCCGCCGCGGCCGACCCCCTCGCCGTCCGTGCCCCCCACTTCCCAGCGCGTGCCAAACGAGTGATCTTTCTGTTCATGCACGGTGGCCCGTCTCAAGTCGATACCTTCGACTACAAGCCCCTGCTCAAGCGCGACCACGGCAAGCCACTGCCCTTCGCCCGACCCAAAGTCGTCTCCAGCGAAACGTTTAACCTGCTCCAGTCGCCTTGGGCCTTCAAGCAATATGGGCAATCCGGTGCCTGGGTCAGCGACCTGTTCCCGGAAACGGCTAAGTGCGTCGACGACATGTGTTTCATCAAGTCCATGCATGGTTCGAACTCCCGCCATGGCGGTGCGCTGCTCGAACTCCATACAGGCTCGGATACTTTCATCCGTCCGGCGATGGGATCGTGGGTCACCTACGGACTGGGCACGGAGAACGCTAACATGCCGGGCTTCCTGACCATCTGCCCGACCCAGAGTCACGGTGGCGCCAACAACTTCGGCTCGGCTTTCCTACCGGCGCCTTACGCCGGCACCGCGATCGGGGCGGTCGGCATCCCTTCGCGCGACGCCCGCATCCCCTTCATCACGAACAAAGAAACGCCCCGCACAATTCAACGCAAAGAGATCGATTACTCCCAGGTTCTCAACCGCCAGCAACTGGCCATGACGGGCCCGGACCGCGCTTTGGAAGGTCGTATCGAATCGTTTGAACTTGCGTTCCGCATGCAAGCCGAGGCGCCCGATCTGCAGGACCTGTCGAAGGAGTCCGAGGCCACGAAGAAGCTCTACGGCCTCGATAATCCAATTACAGAGGACTTCGGCCGGCAGTGCCTGATGGCGCGACGGTTTTCGGAGAAGGGAGTCCGCTTCGTGCAGGTTTCGCACACCTACAAGTGGGATCAGCACGAACACCTCAAGCGCGACCACGCTCAGAACGCCGCGGAAGTCGACAAGCCCATCGCCGGGCTGCTGGCGGATCTGAAGTCGCGCGGCCTGCTCGAAGATACGCTCGTCCTTTGGGGCGGCGAGTTTGGGCGCACCCCGACGGCGCAGGGCTCCGATGGCCGTGATCATAATCCCGAGGCATTTACGATGTGGATGGCCGGCGGCGGCGTCAAGCCCGGGCTCTCCTACGGCGCGACCGACGATTATGGTTATTACTCGGTGGAAAACAAAGTTCATTTCCACGACTTACACGCGACGATCCTCCACTTACTGGGCCTCGATCATCTGAAACTCACTTATAAATACGCTGGCCGCGACTTCCGGCTCACGGACGTCCACGGCCACGTCGTCCAGGATCTTCTGGCGTAGTGCGCTCAAGCCATGCGGTGGTACGGATGCATTGGCCTGCTGGTGGCGACCTCGGCCTGGGCGCAATAGGCCGTCTCCGACGATGGCCGGATTGTGTACTTTTCCAGTGAACCGCTGGCCGTGAACGGGTTTACTCTCGGATCTCGTCTTTGGACCTGAGAGCCTGTCGGAAACAAGCCCTTCCGCCCGACTCCACCACCAGGCGGCCCCCCGGCCGGCACGGTCTTGGCCAATACAAGATGAGCCTGAAGAGGTCCGG
>CANNLB010000429.1 GCA_947505565.1 Acidobacteriota bacterium
AGTTTTAAGCAATGGTCGGCGTGCCCAAGCAGCAGCCTGGAGCCAGCTGGGGCTTAAACTATCAGAAATCGGGCATATAGTCAACCGCTCAAGCGCTCACGGCGCTCATTTCAAAGCAAAGTAGAAATGTCCCCTTTTGCCTGGGGTTGTTGAAACGTGCATGTTGGTCTTGGCCTACCGGTGAAGCGGAGACGGGCAATGCTGGCGACCACCCCTATCAAGGATTAGCCGGTCGGAACTCATCGCGAACGATGGGCAGAACATTTTCCTACCGGTGTATTCTCTTACCTGGCCCGACCCGCAGGAGGCGGTGCGCCGGCCCAGGGTTAAAGCCACATCGGGTCGATAGATTCCGCAATGCCTATAAAACGCAGTTACCAGTCCGTAGTGAAGTGGCGGGAACGAAGTCGTCGCATACCCTCTTTCTAAGGATGACAAAAGCCCTCGGCTACTTGACGCACTCCCTATTGGGCGGTTGTGGGTGACTGCCGAGGCCTTTACCGCTCGGAGAGGAGCCGGTTCCACGTCGTAGAGCGTCAAGTCGTCCAGAGAGAAAACAGCGGGCGCCCCTCCCGCCAAGTGAGGCGCCCGCCCAAACAGTCAAGCGTGCCTGCTTCTCCGGAAACTCCGAACCCTGCCACCTTCAGGTAAGCTACTTTGCGGGTCCACTGCTGAAACAATCGGCGTGTGCCCTCCTCGGCGGGCGTTAGGGCCGAATGCCCAAGCGAATGCAAATAGGTGAGAGGGCTAACCTGCTCTACGTCCACACTCACAGGACAATCCGGGACAAGGCACGCAGCGCAAATTCGCCAGAACCGGACAAGTTAAAATGCAGTGTGGCGGGACCGGCCAAACCCGGCTTGCCGTAGGGGCCGGTAACGAAATGCTACGCAGCGTGGTGCTCTCGGGTGTATCCGCTGAGCAGAATGCGGAGCCCCGCGCGGGGGAGAACGTAGCGCCGGACTAGCCAGGGGAATCGGAAGGATCGGGCATGAGCCAATTCGGTCGAAGACAGAACGCTCTCAGCCAAATCGATGCTCCGCGGGGCTGCCGATAACTCTAAACGCCACACGTGTAATTCTCCGGTACTGAGTGGGGGGGGTGAATAGCAAACGGTTACTCTGTCGGTAACGGAGGTGTTGTCTTCGTAGCGCAGGGCGTTCGGGAACGCTTGGCCCCATTTGCGCGGGCTGTCCTGCCGCGGACCGTCTCCCGCACACGCCTACTCTCCCAAAACTCCAGTTGACCAAACGCCATCGGCAACACCCGACCGGCAAGATGGAAATAGGACCATCGTGGGTGGCGGCTATAAGCGTCTCACCCGAGGCGTCCAGTTCGGGCAAAAGTACTTCATAAAGTAACGCCGGAAGATCGGATCCTGAACCGCCGCCCATTCATCAAACAACCGGATCGGTTTCTGCTCCACAATACTACCAGGGCGAGGTGCTTGTGCTACCGGGCGAGTTCTACCGGGTCGGTGAACTTTAAAAAGGTCTAGCCGCCAAGGTGGATGCCGGAGGTTGGTCCGGCTAAGGCGACGGCCGGAAGGCCGGAAGGGAGGTGGCGACGGGTCATAGCTGGCTCGCCTCATGATACTCTCGAAGCAATGTCGATGCGTCGAGCTATCTGCGCGATCCAGCGCCGCTGTTCCAGCGGTCTGTTACTCGCGCTGTTTTTGCTGATGCAATCGATGCCGCTGTTCGCCATGTGGTCCGGACCGAGCCTGAAGGGCATGGAGTGCTGTCGCCGTTCGGCGAGCGGGCATAGCTGCTGTAAGCGGCAGAGCATGGGCACGGTGATTAAGCCGACGAACGTTTGTAGCGGCTCGTCCTGCTGCGTCAGCCCATCGATTAGCGTTTCGGTTCGTTTTGCGATGGCGATGCCGCCGATTGTGGCCCTGCCGGTCGCTGTCGTATTGCACCCGGTGGACGCGCCTGAACCTCGGACTGCCCCCACGCCTGGCTATTCTCCGATCCGTTTTCAACGACCCCCGCCCGTGGCTTAAGCCAGAGCGGAAGTGCGTCCTGAAGACGAAATATCTGAGGAGAAGTGCGTATGACTCGACTGCTTTTGTGCGGTCTCGCGGGAGCCTTGATGCTGCCCGCCCAGAGTATTAGTGCCAATGTAATCGGTACCGTGGTGGATTCCCAAGGGCTCCCGGTATCGAAGGCGCAAGTGAAGGTGATTTCCAAGACTACCAACGCCGAGGCGCGGGCCGAGTCCGGCGGGGAAGGAGGGTTCCGCGTGGCCTCGTTGCCTCCGGGCCAATACTCGGTGGAGGTGACGGCGGCTGGTTTCGGACGCCTGATGTTTCCGAGCGTCGGGTTGGTGGTCGGGCAGACCCGCGACTTACGCGCGGTGTTGCAGCCGGAGTCGACCAAGCAGGAAGTGACCGTATCGGCCGAAGCGATGAGCGCCTTGACGGTGGACAGCGCTGGCGAAGGAAAGAACTTCGGGCAACTGCAAATGACGGACCTGCCGATGGCGATGTCCGGCGAGGGCCGCAGCTTTCGGACGCAGGCTCGGCTGACCCCGGCCGTGACGCCCTCGACAGCCGCTCATCGGCCCTTTGCCGTGGCCGGAGCAAGGAATCGGAACAATAACTATTTGATCGATTCGAACGACTACAACGAGATTGAAGGCGGATTGATGATGGGGCGGGGCGTGAGCGAGCAACTGATTCCTTCGGAGTCGATCGAGGGAATGCAGGTGATTACGCATAACTTCAAGGCTGAATACGGGCGGCAGAACGGCTCGATCATCAGTCTGGTGACGAAGAAGGGCGGCAACGAGTGGCACGGGACGTTCTACGAATACTGGCGCAATGACGCGCTGGCGGCGCGGAACAGCTTTGACCTGACGAAGCCTCCGCTGAAGTTCAACTTCTTCGGCGGCCAAGCGGGGGGCCCGATCAAGAAGGACAAGGCGTTTATCTTTGGCAATTGGGAAGGCTTCAACCGTATTCAATCGACGGCGACAACGATTCAGACGTTGCGACCCGAGCAACGGGCACAGGCCGTAGCGTCGGTACGGCCGCTGGTCGCCCGCTACCCGGAACCGAACCTGCCGGGGACGAACCTGTTCCGTGGGAACCTGCCGCAGGGTGGGTTTATGCAGACGTTTCTAGTTCGTGCCGATGTCAACCTCACCGAGACGCAACGGTTGTTCGCACGGTCCACCTATCTGACTTCGGACAACGTCAACAAGGGCGGCGCGGCGCTGAGCGAGTCGAACGTGGGAACCGGATCGCAGGGGCATTCGCTGCACCATATCTGGACTCCGAAGGCGAACGTCGTGAACGAAGCGCGGTTCAACTATACGCGTTTCCGGATTCTGGACACCTTCAAGGAGAGCGTCCTGCTGGGCGATCCGGCGATCAACGGGCAGCTTGGTTTTTTGACCGTCAACGGACTCACCTCGCTGGGCTATCAAAGCTTTCTGGGCCGGGTGACGGCGCAGAATAATTTTCAATACACCGACGACCTGACGATCGTGAAGGGTCGACACACCCTGAAAATGGGCGCTGCTTTGCGGCGGTTGCAGTTGAACAATGGAGTGATCAACGCGCAATTCAATGGTTCCCTGCGGTTCAACAACATCAATGATTTCTTGGCCGGGCGCCCGGCGGCCTACACGCGCAACGTTGGCCAGCCGTCGATCGGCCTGCGGGCGTCGGAGATCAACACGTACTTCCAGGACGACTGGCAGGTGCACTCCCGGCTTACGTTAAACCTTGGAGTTCGCTACGAGTACAACACGGTGCCGCGGGAGGTAAACGGCCTGATCGCCGAGAGGTACCGCTTCAACAACGATCCAAACAATCTGGCCCCGCGTTTCGGCTTCGCCTGGAAAGCGGACCGCAGCGGAAAGAGCGTGGTGCGGGGTGGGTATGGCGTTTACTACAACGTTCTCGAACTCGTCTTCGTCGGGCTGACCCGGTTCAACCCTCCGCTGATCACATCGCTCGCCAACGCCGCGCCCCGGTTGCCGAACCTGCTCGACGGTGCCGCGGCAGGCATCCCCAGCGGCCTCGTCCTTCCGAACACGAACCTGCGGAATCCTTATTCGCAGCATTTGACGCTGAACTACGAGCGGGAGCTGTTCAACCCGCAGACGACGTTGAGCGTGGGCTACATCGGAACCAT
>CANNLB010000430.1 GCA_947505565.1 Acidobacteriota bacterium
CGCGTCGGTTACTCCCAAGCCTGGAACCTAACTCTCGAACGCCAACTCGGCACCGACTTTCTGCTGCGCGCCGCTTACGTCGGCAATAAAGGAACTAACCTCCAAAGCTTCCGCGAACGCAACTGGGCCATTTACTCGCCCACTGCCACCGTCGCCAACACCAACGCCCGCCGCCCTCGCGGCCAGTACTTCGCTTCGATGAAAGAGATGGTCGATACTGGGAACTCGCAGTATCACTCGCTTCAACTTACTGTCGACAAACGCTTCAGCCGCAATTTTTCCTTCCTCGCCTTCTACACCTGGTCGAAGTCCATCGACGACGAAAGCGCTAACAACCAGTTCTCGATCTCCAACCCTCATCCCACGGATGGCCGTTTCAACCGTGGTCTCTCCGACTTCGACATCCCCCACAACTTCCGTCTTTCCGGGGTCTTTGATCTCCCGCTTCTCCGCAACTCTAATCTGTTCCTCCGCCAAGCCTTCGGCGGTTGGAGCCTGCTCAACATTTTGGATGTTCGCTCCGGCCTGCCCTTCGGTCTCAACTCCGGCCGCGACAACTCGTTCTCTGGAATCGGCCTCGACCGCGCCGACGTTCGCGGCAACCCGTCCCTCGCCTCGGACCGTCCCCGCAACGACTATCTCAACACTTACTTTGATCGCACCCTGGCCAGCTTCAACGCCGTCGGTACTTACGGCAACTCCCCCCGGAACTTCCTCCGCGCGCCTGGGGCGGTCAATCTTGACCTCACCATACAGAAGACGTTTCCGATTGGCGAGCGCATCAAACTTAATCTTCGTGGCGAGTTCTTCAACGCATTAAACAAGGCGATCTTCGGTGTCCCTGGTGCCAACGTCAGCGCACCGGCGAACTTCGGCATCATCACCAGCGCTGCCGAACCCCGCATTCTCCAAATCGGCGCTCGCATCAGCTTCTAGAATAGGCTAGGCTACCAGCATGCGCTTCGTCACCTTGCTGGTAGCCCTCGCCCCCCTCCTTCCCGCTCAACCCAATACCCTATCCCCCGCTGAATCCCAAGCCGGCTGGCAACTCCTCTTCAACGGCACCTCGCTCGAAGGCTGGCGCTGGGCGGACGAAACCCCTGCCCCCACCCCATCCTGGGCCGTCTCGAGCGGCACCCTCGTCACCACCCCTGCCCAAGGCAAACAGGTCTACCTCTTCTCCCAACGCGAATTTACCGACTTCGAACTCGCCTTCTCGTGGCACGCCTCCCCCGGCGCTAACTCCGGCATCAAATACCGCATCCAGTCCATCGCCAGCAAGGCCCGTCTGGAACCCACTGGCCTCGAGTACCAGATCACCGACGACATCTCCAATCCCGACTCCCTCTCCACTCCCCGCCACTCCAGCGCCGCCCTCTACGACTATGTCGCCCCCCGTCGCACCGCGCCCGCCGCCCCGAACGTCTGGCACCACTCCCGCATCATCGCCCACGGCCTCCACATCGAACACTGGCTCGACGGCGAAAAAGTCATCGGCGTTGATCTTGATTCCCCCGCCGCCGAGGCCTCCTTCGCCCTCAGCCAACGCGCCGAAAGTAAGGTCCTCCTCCGCCGCCAGGCCCGCCGCCTTTCCCCCATCGCCCTGCAAATCCACGACGGCGCTGTCGCCTTCCGTGATATCAAAATCCGCTTTCTTCCGATCAAACCTTGAACTAAAACCGTCGGTGGTGATCGAAACGCTCCCCGCCCCATGCATTCCTCAGTGGGAGCCCCAAAATAATCCGTAGACTCTCCCCCGTCTCCCTCGCAGCCGGCCTCACCACCGCCCAGCCGAACCTGGACGGCGATCGGATCCTGAACATCCTCCGCGCTAGCATGACGGCAAAGAAAGGAGTCAGCCTTCACATCAAGGGCCAGACTGTCGCCATGCTCGTTACCGCCATCGGGCGATCACTTCGTCGAAGGCCGCAGTCAGTAATGTTCGAAGATCGCTGTCCGCCTGGCGTCCATCGCCGCCGCCGTCATGGCCTGGCGCCAACCCTTTCGGGTTCCCTGCTTCACCGCCGGAATCGCTAGATCCGTCGACATGAAGCCGGGAAAGTTCTGACTGAGACTTGGCCGCGGCGTCCCAGCGCAGTTCAGCGACTCGGCACCATTTACGCTTCGGCGCTCCCCAGAAGTTGACCTCTGCTCGAATAGACTTGACCAGATCACAAACTGATCATGCCGCGTGGCATGCCGACGGGCGGGACCTTCCTCATCCGTGCCGCAGGTGCGTATATCGTTTAACCGTGCCGCAGGCGCGTATATCGTTGAATAGATTTAGGCACCGCCGTTTTGCCCGCGCGGCCAGACCGAGCGCCACAAGTCCATGCTCGTCGGAGGGGCAGCGCCGTCGGGGCCGGTTGGTGGTAAAGTTTTGGCGAGTAGGGCTAGTCAATTCTTCGCGAGTGCCGAGTACCCCGGATAGCTGCCGCCACATAATATGTCCGCGGTTTTGCCTTGACCCCGGCAGATTTTACTGTAGTAATCACTGTCTTTCACGGCGCGGTATCCACAACTCGGAGGAGCGCACTTTTTTTTGGCGGCACTCATGGTTCGATCTCCTAGAAGGAAGGAAGAGGTGACCCGCCGAAGTGTTACCAGAGCTGGCGTTTCGTCACGGGGGGGGGCTCGGCCTAAGGCGCGTCGCAATTGGCCAAATACGTCGCGCAGTGAAGACCGCGAAACACGTACGTCGTCTGTTCGGTGTCTTTTGCCATAGCCTTGCAGGTGCGGCCTACCTCCGCACCCGCCATCCCGGTGCAGCCATCGCTCCACCGCCGACCGAGCCGAAACCAACTCTCCATTCAGTTCGGCAAGCCCGGCCCAAATAGGCCGCCGAACCATCCCCTACGCGCCCCACGAGCACAAAGATTCGGAGAGGTCATGGAACATCTCCGAATACGCCGGAACCATGTAAATATACCCACGGATCCGGTTGCAGCAAAGGCCCGGCTAGTCTGGGTTTGCCTCCACGCTCCCGGTCGCTACCGGGTCCGGATGATATTTCGTGATCGGCAGATCCATCCAACGGCCTCTTACTTAAATGTTGCTGTCGCCTTACCCTTTTTGTAATACAAGGTCACTTCGCTGATTTCGAGCAGATTGAGGTCGTACCAGATGTATTCGGTCCCGCTTTCGTCTTCCACGCGAAGATCCCAAACCTTGGCTTTCTCCTTCCGCTTGAAAACGATCTCCACCTTCTTCCCGTCTTCCAGGGTGCCCTCGCCCAAAATGTCATCGCCCCAATCTTTCGAATTGTGGGGCGTGATCTGCACCTCGTCAATGGTAAAGCCAGTTCGGTTAACTAACCAAAAATCCTGCTCGCCCGCCAGTAATTTCGCAGGCACTAAAGCCAACGCGCTACCCAATGCCAAAAAATCTCTTCTATCCAAGGTCGAAACCCTCCCTATGAATATCATCGACGAACAGCCTAATCCAAGGCTAGTGAAATCGTTGTTTTTTTGCATCGTTGAGCAGAACGAACTGCCGCCTGCCGATCAGCACCGCTCGCTCGTGTCCGGCTTGCCGCCGCCGTTCGTTGCCCGCGAAATCCGCCACCGCATACCGTGTTTCGCTCTCGTAAAGCCAACTCCGACTACTCACGGTAATCTCTCCCCGCGCCGGATCGAATGCCTGCCGATAATGCTCCGTCGCCAGACAGGCCGGCAGCGTCGCAAACGCTACCCCGATCAAAAGCGCCCCTGCCGCCGCACCCACCGACCTGTCAAAAATCATCGATCCCGCCGCCAGTAAACAGAACAGTGCGCGCGGCCCAACCCCCCCCCCACCGTCTCTGCGATACAGACGTCAAAACAAGTCGTCTCTGCTCAACGATCGATGCATCCGGCGAGTCGGCGGATCTGGACACCGGCGCGCCAGTTTTGCAGTCTTTGATCTCCATCACCGCCACCGGCACGCAATTGTAGCTACCCACAAACATCGAGCTCTCCCACCATTCCACCTGCCACTTGCGGCAAGGCGATCGGATCACCCCGGGCAATTTCGGTTCCGGCTTTTCCTATCTTTGGGTCCCCATCGTTTCCTGAGAGTTCCTGATAGATTATCGGACGAAGATGCTACGGCCGATAATAAACTTGGCTTGCTTATGGCCGATGATCTCGACAATCTGGTTCTGGAA
>CANNLB010000431.1 GCA_947505565.1 Acidobacteriota bacterium
CCCCTTCCTCGCCGCTGACATCGGCAACTTCGCCGGCGGCGGAGTCTCCAGCATCCTGATCCGTCGCGGCTGGACCACCCTCCGGTCCCGCCGCTTCATCGCCCTCCTCTCCGGCCTCGGTATGTCCACCCTCGCCGGAGCCGTCTTCGTCGATTCCTACGCCGCCATGATCGCCTGCTTCGCCGTCTCGACGCTCTGCTACGCCGCTTTCTCCACCATCGTCCTAGCCCTCCCCGGCGACCTCTTCCCGGCCCCCAGCGTCGCCTCCGTCAGCGGCCTCAGCGGCACCGGCGCCGGACTCGGCACCATCGCCGCCACCCTCCTCACCGGCATCATCTCGGACCGTTACTCCTTCGCCCCCGTCCTCCTCGTCGCCAGCGTCGTCCCCCTCCTCGCCACGGCCTTCCTCCTCACTTTGATTCGAAGTGCTCCGAACTCGTTACCATCCCCCGCTCGTCAAACAGATTGAAATACCAAGCCGTCGCCCCCGCCGGCACCTTCGCCGAAGCCCGCTTCCCCGTCATCAAAGCCGACACCGATTCCCATTTCCGATCCGGCCACTTCCCCCGGTCCATCGTGTAGTTCAACTCCGCCTTCACCACCTTCACCTTCGACGAAAACTGCACCGCCTCCCGCTCCGCGGTCACCACCTTCCCCAGCGGCTTGCCTCTCTTCAAAATCGAATCCGCAAACGTAAAAATCTCCGCCGGCTGCGCCCCGTCCGGATGGCTATGCTTCATCCTTACCCGAATCGCCAACGTCCGCGGCCCTGTCGCCAACCGATACGATTTCTGCAACGACGAAAACGGATAAGCAAAATCGTTCGTCCCCGTCACCCACAACATCGGCACCTTCGACCCCGGCAGATACACCGACGGATCCCACCATGAAAGCCACCGCTTCGCCCGATCCGGCTCCATCGCCGCGAAGTCCTTCAACCAAGCCGAATCTTCGCCCAAAAAACCGCACCCATACACCGGCGCCGCGAACTTGAACCGCCCATCAATCCCCGCCACGATGTCCGTCAAATAACCGCCCCAAGAAATCCCCGTCACCCCAATCCGCCCCGCGTCCACCTCCGGCATCGACCGCAGCAACGAATGCCCCAACACCGCCGCCGCCACCGCATGGTAGCTCCACTGATCCCCCGAAGGCTCATCGATCGCCTTGAAACCGCCCCATCCCTCCGGCCCGCCGAACTCATGATGCGCCTTCACCGGATTCCACAACTTCCCCGCCACGGCCGTCTCCGGCCGCAACCCGCCCGTGTCCATCGCAATCGCCGCATATCCCCGCACGTTCCACATCCGCACCCACTCCGCGAATGCCGTCCCTCCGCCCCCATGAATCAGCACCATCGCCGGCAGCTTCTTCCCTTTCGGAGCCCCATAGTAAGCAAACACCCGCGTCGGCTTCCCTCGAAACGGTACCGACTCATAGTAAAGCGCCCTCACCCCCGGCTCCTCCGTCTTCGCCTCGTAAACCCGCGGCTTCTCAAACAAGGTCGCCAAATCCCAAGGCAGCAGCAGAAAAAACGCAAGGAATATCATGCCCCCGATTCTACAACCCCAGCTTCCCCTCCAGCTCCACAATCGAAGGCTCCACCACAAACTCCTCCCCCCCGTCCGACTCGGTAACCGCGTCGGACAAACCGGCCCTGCCCACGCCGCGATCATCTTCCGCAAATCCGGAACCTTCTCCTCGTTCCCTAACCGTCCATCCCCCTCCGCAATCCCCATCAACAACTCGCCCAGCGAATGCTGGCTAAACCCGCTCCAATCGCCCTTCTGCCTCTCCCCGTAAACCTCGAAGTCTGCCACCCCCTTCTTCAGCAGCGGTTCTCCCCTCATCGGGGGCATCCCCTTGCTCGCCGTCAAAGACACCGAACCCCTTGGCGTCCTTACCCTAGTATTTTTCGCCTCCGCTGCCAGCGTCGCCTCGGAAATCTTCATCCTTATCCCCCCGCAAAACCGGCGAAAAACACCTCCCGACCCTTGTGGTCAAACCGAACCGGCTCCTGCGCCAGCACGATCGTAGCAACTGCAATCAGCAAAAAAGAGTGTGTGTCAGGTCTTCATGTTTCCATCCCGCCCCCAAGCTCTCGAAATCCCTCGCCCCAGCCGACGATCCGTATTTCTTTTCCGACAAACCGTATCTTTCGTATCCTGAATTGTTGCCTCCTCCCATGCCCTCCTCCAAGAATGATTGGATTCCCACCCTGACGATGCTTCTCGTCAGCCTCATCAGCTACATCGACCGGAACACCCTCGTCCTTCTCGCTCCCGTCATCCTCGAAGAAATGCACCTCTCCGGCGAGCAGTACGGCTACGTCATCAGCGGCTTCAGCATCGCCTACATGATCGCCAACCCACTCTGGGGCAATTGGATGGATCGCTTCGGCATCAAAGCCACCATGACCATCGCCGTCGCCTTCTGGACCCTCTCCAGCGTCTCCCACGCCTTCACCATCGGGTTCGTCTCCCTCTTCGCCGCCCGCTTCGCCCTCGGCTTCGGTGAAGGAGCCACCTTCCCCGGCGGCCTCCGCACCGCCTTCCAAACCCTCCCCCCGGAACACCGCGCCAAAGGCGTCGCCGTCGCCTACTCCGGTGGCTCCCTCGGCGCCGTCGTCACTCCCTTCATCATGACCCCCGTCTTCCAAGCCTTCGGCTGGCGCGGCGCCTTCTGGTTCACCGGCTTCGTCGGCCTCGCCTGGCTCCTCCTCTGGCAGTTCATCAGCCGCCGCCCCGCCATCCAAAAACCCGTCGAAATCGCCCAAGCCTCGACCGCCAAGCCCCGCCTCACCGACCCCCGCCTCTGGAGCTTCATCCTTATCTACGCCTTCGGAGCCCTCCCCCTCGGCTTCGTCCTCTACTACTCTTCTCTCTATCTCCGCGCTCTCGGCCTCTCTCAAATCCAAATCGCCCAACTCCTCTGGGTCCCACCCCTCGGCTGGGAGGCCGGCTACTTCTTCTGGGGCTGGTTCACTGACCGCGCCCGCGGCTCACTCCGCACGGTGCTCTCGATCCTCACCCTCCTCAGCCTCCCCCTCGCCGCCGTCCCCTATCTCCCCGGCGTCATCGCCCCGCTCGTCGCCATGTTCTTCGCCATGTTTGTCACGGCGGGCTTCATCATCGCCGGCGTCGCCTACGGCACCAGCGTCTTCGGTACGAAGCACGCCGGCTTCATCGCCGGCCTCGGTGCCGGCTCCTGGTCTGCCCTCGTCGCCCTCACCATGCCCATCTTCGGCCGCCTCTTCGATCAGAAGCTTTTCGCCGACTCCTTCCTCCTCGCCATATGCTTCCCCCTCATCGGAATGGGCACGTGGTTGCTCGTCAACCGTCGTCCCCCTGCTATCCTGGGCGAACGCAATGCTTGATCCATCTCAAATCGCCGTTGGCGTCATCTGGTTCGTTGTCTTCCTCCTTTCCGCCACCGCCCACGAAGCCGCCCACGCCTGGGCCGCCCTCCGCGGAGGCGACTCGACGGCCTATCATTTCGGCCAAGTCACTCTCAGCCCCCTCCCCCACATCCAACGCGAGCCCTTCGGTATGCTCGTCTTCCCCTGGCTGACTTTTTTCATGAACGGTTGGATGATGGGCTGGGCCAGCGCCCCCTATGATCCCTATTGGGCCGTCCGCTACCCCCGCCGCGCCGCCTGGATGTCCCTCGCCGGCCCCGTCGCCAACTTCATCCTCGCCATCATCGCCGCCGTCCTCATTCGCGTCGGCCTCCTCATCGGCCTCTTCCGCCCCGGCTCCACCATGCGCTTTACTGACGTCGTCCAAGCCGCCGACGGTGCCGCCGCCCCCATCGAAGCTATCGCCACGCTGCTCAGCATCATGTTCGCCTTGAACATCCTCCTCGGCGTTTTCAATCTCATCCCTCTCCCGCCCCTCGACGGCTTCACCGCCATCGGCCTCATCCTCCCCGAGTCCATGGCCGGCAAGCTCCGCGAATGGCAGATCACCATGGGCGGCTACCAGATCATCGGCATGTTGATCGCCTGGCAGGTCGCCGGCTACGTCATCGGTCCGGCCTACTACGTCGGCCTCACCATCCTCTTCCTCGGCTATTGAACCCGCGCATCCACCACCACCTCGCCCCCCTTCATCACCCAGCGCACCTTGTCAATCACCACGCG
>CANNLB010000432.1 GCA_947505565.1 Acidobacteriota bacterium
CCTGCTCGAAGTCGTCTACACCGAATTGAAACCGTTGGCCACTCAAGCCTTGCACCGCAAAACTAACGATTGCACCCTCCAACGCAGAGTGCATTTACTCCTCGGCGAATTCCCTCCATCGTCAACGGCTCGGACAATGGCAAGGATTCCTGGTCTGCATCTATCTGGGATAAATCAATGGAATTCGGCGGTCGAAAGCACATTTACCGGGCGGGGAAGCCAGACGAGTCAATCGCAAAAGTCTGCCACCTCTGGGACCATGCGCCAGGCTCCGGAGAGAACAAGCTATCCTTAACAATGCCGTTCCGCAGGCTCCGGCCCCGTCTCGCCTGGGCGCCCACCCTTCTCGCCCTATCAATGCAGCCTTTATGGGCCGCCGACCCGGGCCCAGATCTTTTCAACGCCATCAAAAAGGCCACCGACTCCAAGCTCCAACTCAACTTCGAAGTGCGTTCGCGCCTCGAACTCCGCGACCAAAGCGAGTTCGGCCAGGGCTCCGCCACCCACGCCAACTTCATGCGCACCCGCCTCGGGCTCACCTACACCCCAACCCCCTGGATCCGCTTCAATGCCCTCGGCCAGGACTCCCGCGCCCCCTTCCTCGGCCGCACCGCCCCCGGCACCATGCGCGATCCCTTTGACCTCCAGGAAACCTACTTCGAAATCCTCCCCACCGCCAAAACCGGCCCCGGCGGAGACCTCGGCCGCCGTATGGTCCAGTACGGCGATACCCGCTTAATCGGCGCACCCCAATGGGCCTACACCGCCCGCACCTACGACCTCGCCCGCGCTTGGTGGCGCACCCCCCACGCCCGTTTCGAACTCCTCCTCGTATCGCCCATCAAACCCACGGCCACCGGTTGGAATCGGCCCATCCTAGGCGATCGCATCTGGGGCACCTACAACTCGTGGAAAGACCTCTGGCTCAAATCCATCGTCGATGTCTACGCCCTCCGCCACACCCAAAATCGCCCCGGCGGCTTCGCCACCTCCGGGCGCCTCCGTACCGATTCCCTCGGCTTCCGCTGGGCCGCGCTGCTATCGAAGCAAGCCCGCTTCACCACCGAAGCCATCATCCAATACGGCCGCATCGCAAACGCCCCCCATCGCGCCTACGCCTATGTCGGCCAAATCGGCTACAAGTTCCCCCTCCTCTCCCGCTCCATGGACATCGCCACTGAATGGAAATACGCCTCCGGCGGCCAAAGCCCCACCGCCAGCCACACCTTTGATCAACTGTCCCCCGCCGCTCACGACAAACTCGGTCATGCGGATCTCCTCGGCTGGAAAAACATCCAAAACCTCCGTTCCACCGCCGTCTGGGCCCTGTCTCCGAAATTTAGCCTCACCACCATGTTTAACGATAGCTGGCTCGCCGATCGCACCGACGCCGCCTACAACGCCCAAGGCCGCGCCATCGCCCGCTCCGCCCGCGGCACCGCCGGCAGCCATCTGGGCCGGGAACTCGACCTCTACCTCAGCTGGAAGCGCGGACCCTACACCGTCGCCGGCGGCGGCGGCTACTTCTTCACCGGCGAGTTCTTCCGCCGCACCACCCCCGGTTTAGGCCAACGCCTGTTCTACCTCTCTCATACCTACAGCTTCTAGCTGACGAGCGTCGCAGGCCGCTCCTCCCGCTCAATCCGATCCTGAATCTCCACCGGGTCTCCGCTCCCCGGCCCCCCCCCCAACCAGCCGGAAACACCGCTACCGGACCACCCGGCATCTTCATAAACCTCCCCGTATCGATCCGCTCCCCCGGGTCGCGATACTCCTGGCCGAGGATGGTTCGCATACCGCCCGCCCAGCCCTCAAATCGCCAACTCCCACCATTTGGTCGCAACACCGCCATCGGCCCTCCCTCCCCGCGCCGCTAAGACTCATGGTCCGCCCCGTCCTGAAAACCTCTCCGCTCCTGCGAAGCCTTGTGGCCCAACCCAACGCGTCGCTGACCGGCCGGCCCCCGCGCCCCCAGCGGCAGATTCCGCACGTCGTCGCTAAGGTTCACTCCCAAATACCTATTGCTCCGCCTGCGCTGAAGGTAAGCCTGCTCCCCGGAATCCTTCTCCTTCCCAGACCCCACCGGAATACCGTTGCCCATCCTGGCGTCGAACACTTCGGCCAGATCAAGGTCGGGAGAATATCCGATACTCGCCTTTTGCCGCAGCCGCCGGATCGCCGGCATAACCACCACATCCCCGGATAGTAAAACCTTGTGCGGCTCCCCCTGTCGCCGAAACTGGGCATTGCGACTGTGCTGCCGCACCGTCAACCAGCAGTGGCCGGCTGCGGACACCAGCGCAACGGTGGTTTCGCCTTGCGCCTCTTCCTGATGACGATCCTCAGGTCAACCCTGGAGTCTGATTCAACCTCGCTCTCTGTAAACTATTCCGACACCCCGCTGCAATCGAGCCGTAATGGCCGCCCAGTAGAATTGGGAAATTCAACATGACGCGTAAAAACGTACCCTGGTGGCTCAAGCTTGTTTACTCCTCCTTCTGCGCCGTTTTGATCCCCATCTACTACCGCGAGTACGGACTGACAAACTTCCTCTACTTCTGCGACGTCGCCGTCCTCATGACCCTCGTCGCCGTCTGGCTGGAGAGCCCGCTCCTGATATCCTTGCCAGCCGTCGGCATCTTATTGCCGCAGATCCTTTGGGTGATCGACCTGTCCTTCACCGCGGCGGGCCTGCCGTCGACCGGAACCACGTCCTACATGTTCAGCGAAACCATCCCTCTATTCACCCGGATGCTCTCGTTCTATCACGCCTGGTTGCCGTTTGTCATCGCCTGGCTGGTTTGGCGTGTGGGGTACGATCGGCGAGCCTTCGCCCTGTGGACCGGCATCGCCTGGAGCTTATTGGCCTACTGCTACCTCTTCACCCCCGCCCCGCCCGCCCCGATCGACAACCCCAACCTGCCCGTGAACATCAATTTCGTCTATGGAATGGGCGATAAAGTCGTGCAAACCTGGATGCCACCCTTAGCCTGGCTAGCCATCGTGTTCCTCGCCCTGCCCATCCTCATTTACTACCCCACCCACAAGTTCCTTTCCCGCTTCGCCCCCCAACGGGACGCCGTTCACCCCAGCAACCACTTGGTGAACTCGTTCTCCCCGTGGACATCGGTCAAACGCTGGTCCCGCCCCTGGTAGCGCCACGTCAGCTTCAAATGGTCGATCCCCATCAGCCGTAAAATGGTCGCATTCACGTCGTGAATCGACTTCGGCTGCTCCACCGCCCGCAGCCCGAACTCGTCCGTAGCTCCTAAAGCCCGGCCGCCCTGAATCCCCGCCCCCGCCATCCACATGCTATAGCCGTACGGATGATGGTCCCGCCCGTTCTTGCCTTCCGCCAGCGGCGTCCGCCCAAACTCCGAATTCCAAACCACCAGCGTACTATCCAGCAAACCCCGCGCCTGCAAATCCGTCAACAATGCCGCAATCGGCTGATCGGACTTCTTCGCCATCTTCTGATGCGAACCGAGTAAGTCGTCATGCGCGCTGTCCCAGTCGTCCCCTAAGTTAGTGCCAAAGAAAAGCTGCACAAACCGCACGCCCCGCTCCACCATCCGCCGGGCCAGCAAACACTTCCGCCCAAAGTCCGCCGTCATCGGCTCATCCAACCCGTAAAGCTGCCGCGTCGCCGGCGTCTCGCTCGTCAGGTCCACCGCCCCCGGCGCTTCACTCTGCATCCGAAACGCCAGCTCATACGCCTTAATCCGCGCATCCAGCGTCGTGTCCTCTTCCCGCGAAGCGTAGTGCTTCCGGTTCAGGTCGTTGACGAGCGAGAGCGTCTCTTTCTGCGCCGCACCCGTCACGCCCTCCGGCGTGGCCAAATTCAGCACCGGATTCTGCCCCGCCCGAAACATCGTCCCCTGATGCGTAGCCGGCAAATAACCCGCCCCGTACGCCCCCGCCCCGGACTTCATCGCCCCGTCCGACATCACCACATACGACGGCAGATTCTTGTTCTCGCTCCCCAGCCCATAAACGGCCCAGGAACCAATCGAAGGCCGACCCGGAAACTGCGAACCCGTACAACTCAAAAACATCGCCGGAGCATGGTCGAACGCGTCCCCGTAGCAGGACCGAATCACCGCCATCTTATCGGCGTGCTTCCCCAAGTTCGGGAACAA